>JBJMGZ010000296.1:0-12904 GCA_045807605.1 Thermoanaerobaculia bacterium
AGTTCACGTCGGGATCGACGGCCCGGACCAGCCAGTCGAGGGCGACCTTCTCCCAGTCCTGCTCGGTCGAGGCGTCGATGTAACGGCTCGAGGTCTCGATGCCCGTCTCCTTGGCCAGGCGGCGCGCCTGGAGCGTGGCGATGGCGCTGTTGAGCACCACGGCGTTGCGCTCCATCCCCACCTGCGTGCAGAAGCGGATCGCCTCCTTGAGAATCTCCTGCGCGTCCGCGGGGAAGGCCCGCGAGTAGCGCATGTCGACGAGCACGGGGAACCTGCTCCCACCGGTGCGGATCGTCTGTTTCATGTCGTCGAGGAGCGTGCTCAGGTCCTGCTTCTGAAGGAAGCCTTCGAACACCAGCTTGTAGCCGTACTGCGTCTGCTCGATCCGGTGCATGTCAACCCTCCCTTTGGAAAAAAGACGACTTCAAGAGATCCAGTACCATCCAGAGTGCAGGAAGTCGGCCTGGGAGGGACAGGGAAAAACGGAGGGGAGCCTGACGGCTCCCCTGGATGGCATGGCGTACTACAGGCTGAACGAGAACGTGGCGAGGATGCTGTCGAGCGTCATCTCGGTGGTGACGCGGGTGCCCGGGACCGGGCCGATGACCGGCGAGACGAACGGGCCCGAGATCTTCTCGGACAGGGCGCGGTAGTAGCCCAGGTTCAGGGTCAGCGTGTCGGTCACGCCGACGCCCAGCCCGGCCGTGACGTGCGTGCCGAACACGGCCGGGGAGGCGACGTTGAAGAAGGTCGCCTCGTCCGGGATGGCGCCCTCGGTCTGGTTGTAGCCGGCGCGCAGGGCCAGCTTCGGCGTGGCCTGGAACTGGATGCCGAGACCGTAGGCCGTGATGTCCTGCCAGCCCAGGGTGTCGCCGAAGCCCGCGGCGTCCTCGAAGTACATCTGCTTGGCGTCGAGCGCGATCTTGAGCTTGTCGCCGGGCGTGAAGCCGATGCCGACCACCACGTTGGCCGGGTTGTTCACCTGCAGCGACAGCTTGCGATTGGTGCCGAAGGTGGGCAGGTTCGGGTTCGCGACCGCCGAGTTCCACTCGAAGTCCTCGAACTCCATCTCGCTCTGGTACGAGAGGCCGATGTTGAACGCGTCGCTCACCTTGTAGAGCACGCCGACCTGGGCGCCGAAGCCCCAGGCGCTGTCGCTGTCCGCGTTCGGTACGAAGCAGACGCCGGTCTTGGTGCAGTCGGGCGAGGCGAAGCCGGCGGGGCGCGCGGTCAGCGAGGCGCGGCCGGCGACGAACGCGCCGCCGATCGACAGCGAGTCGTTGACCTGGTACGCGACGATCGTCGGCACCTTCATCAGGGCATAGCTGGAGTAGACGTGGCCGAAGCCGAAGGGCTGCGGCGCGAACAGCGGGTTGGTCGAGTCCTGCGGGAAGTCGGCGCCGAAGCCGGCGAGGCCGAGGAAGCCGACGCCGAAGGCGATCTTCGAGCCCGGCTTGTGGGCGGTGAAGCCGAAGGCCGGGATGAGCGCCGGATCGGCCGTGTGCTCCGTGCTGCCGGAGAACGGACCGGCCTGGCTGGAGATGGTGATGTCGTCGTCGGCCAGCTCGGCGCTGAACTCCATCTTGTGGCCGTCGAGCTGGGTGAGCAGGGCAGGGTTCAGGTTGAGCGCGCCGAGAGCGTCGTTGGGCAGCGCCACGCCGGCGCCTCCCATGGAGCTGTTGACCGCTCCGATGCCGTGCAGCTGGTTGCCGTTGCCCGCCCAGGCCGGGAGCGCGGCGCAGGCGGCGAGGAGGAGAGCGAGGCCTTTGAACTTCGGTGACATGACGATCTCCCTGATCAGGTTCCCTGATCGTGAATGTGCAGGTCCGCACGCCGGGGGTGCGGCGCCCCGCGGCACGGAAACCTTTGCACCTAGGAATAGCTGCCGGAAACTATACCGGAAGACGCGGCGACGTCAAAGGCCGGGTGCGCACTCTTTTGTCACTTGACTTATCTGTGCGCAAGTTGATCCCATCCTCAAGCCTTCTTCGCCCCGTACTGCTGCACGGGCCCGGCCGGCTGGGTGGGATCCGCCGAGCACGAGCACGTCGTACAGATGCTGGAGCAGCTGCTGTTCGGCTCCCATGGCGGGCCTCCCCTCGATTGTGTGGCGGGGCGGCCTGGAATCTAGCACAGCGGCCCGTCTTGCAGCGGCGTCTTGCGGAAGAGGGCGGAATCCCCTTATTCTACGAAGCAAATTCGCTTGCTAAAGAAGCGTCGGCGCCCCCGGGCGGGGCGTCCCGCCGTGCGAGCCGCAGCAGGGCAGCCCCCGCCGGCAGCGAAAGGAGAGAGACAGGATGCTGGAGCCACAGGTCGCGGTCCGGGTCAACGACCCGGGTATCCCAGCCATTCCCGGCCTGCCGGATTGGGCGAACCGCCATACGGACAACGCGCTGGTCGGCTGGATGGTGGTCGTGGCGCTCACGCTGGTGGGCTTCCTGCTCCTCGCCTTCGGCGGCGGTCCGGCCTGGCCGCGCTTCGCGTTCCTGGCGATCGGCGGGCTGGGGATCGCTGCCTACGGCGCCCTGGTCTACCCCTTCTTCCGCAACCTGGAGCGCCGGCTGCCCCAGAACGTGGAGCGCTGGGCCCAGCTCGAGGGCAAGCTGGTCGCGTCGTTCGAGCAGCTCGGGGCCGGCGACCTCGTGCGCGCCGGCGAGCACACGTCGAAGCTGCCGGCGCGGCTGTCGCGGGTGTCGGCCGCGGCGAGCAATGCGCTGAGCTCGCTCGCCCAGCAGATCCAGGACAGCTCGATCGAGGTGGCCTCGGCCGCCGACGCCGTGAACCAGGTGGCGTCCGATCTCGCGTCGGGCTCGTCGGAGCAGGCGGCGTCGGTGGTGGAGATCACCGCCGCCATGGAGGAGCTGGCCCGCACCGCCTCGCAGATCGCCGAGAACGCCACCCGCCAGGCCGAGCTGGCGTCGCGCGCCGAGGCGAGCGGCGAGTCGGGCTCGGAGGCCGTGTTCGAGGCCGTGGCCGGCGTCGAGGAGGTGCAGAAGCGCATCAGCGCCATCGCCAACCGCGCCGACACGCTGGGCACCCGCTCGAAGGAGATCTACCGCGTCCTCGAGCTGATCAACGAGATTGCCCAGGAGACCCACATCCTGTCGCTCAACGCCGCGATCGAGGCGGTCGCCGCGGGCGCCGAGGGGCGGCGCTTCTCCGTCGTCGCCGAGGAGGTCCGGCATCTCGCGCAGCGGTCGCAGGAGTCGGTCGAGTCGGTGCGCAACCTGCTCGACGAGTTCTCGGGCTCGATTCGCGCCACGATCGTGGCTACCGAGGAGGGGAGCAAGGAGGCCGCGCGGGTGCTGGAGCGGTCGCGCGCCGCGGCCGCCGCCATCGACGAGCTGCGCCAGGCCTCCGGCGATACCTCGCGCGTCGCCCGCCAGATCTCCATGGCCACGCAGCAGCAGAACGCGGCTTCGGATGAAGTGGTCATGACTCTGCGCGAGGTGAGCCTGGTCGTGCAGCGCATGACCGGCGGCCTCAAGAACCTGTCGGGCACGGCCGACCGGCTGAACTCGCTCGGTCTGACCATTCAGCTTCTGGCGCAGTCGTTCCACCTCGACTCGCCGCGCTCGCTCAAGCACATGGCGGAGGAGTGGGCCAAGGAGCTGGAGCGCGCCGCCACCGCGACGGAGCTGGAGGAGATGCTGGACCGGCTGGTGCAGCAGACGCCGTTCATCGAGCTCGGCTACTTCGCGGACACCACGGGTTATCTCGTGGCGCTCTGCTACAACCGCGCCGCCGTGGGCGGCCGTCAGCAGCTGCTCACGCTGGTGTCGGCGCGGGAGATCGACATGACCCAGCGCCCCTGGTACCGCACCGTGTCGCGGGAGCGCCGCGCCGCGCTCACGCAGCCCTACGAGTCGCTGCAGCACACCGGGCACGTGTTCACCGTGGCCGCGCCGGTGTACGGCCGCGACCGCACGTTCAAGGGGGTGGTGGGGGTGGACATCAACGTGACCGGGTGGACGCGCATATGATCGCGCCGGCAGCTCCCTCGAACGCCCCGAACGGCGCGGCCGGCGCCAGCCGGCTGGGCCGTCTCTCGACCGGCAGCCACCTGCTGGTGCAGGCCGGCGAGTACGTGTGCGCGCTGCCGCTGGTCTCGGTGCGCCGGGTGGTGCGCTCGCTCACCGTCCATCCGCTGCCGGGCTCGGCGCCGGAGCTGGAGGGGCTGGCGGAGTTCGGCGGCGAGCCGCTGCCGGTGCTCAACCTGGCGCGCATGGTCAGCGCCGCGCCGGGGGCCAACCCGGCCTACCCGGTGACCATCGTGGTCTGGGCCGGGCCGCCTGACGCGCGGGAGATCATGGGGCTGGCCGTCGATGCGGCCCTGGAGGTCGCGGACCTGCCGCCGTCCTCCGTGGTGGCGGGCGGCGGCGGCTTCGTGCTCGGCGAGGCGCCGGTCGCGGGACGGGTGGTGCGGGTGCTCAACCTCGAAGCCCTGGGGCGCGAGAGTTGAGCGCTCCGGACGCGAGGGGCTACCTGCTCCTGCGCCGCGGCGGAGTCCTCTGGGGGATCGACAACGCGGCGGTGACGGGGCTGACCCGGCAGGGCGGGGCGTTCCGGATCGCCATGGGCGGCGAGCCTCCTCTCTCCGCCGACGAGGTCCTGTGCGTGGTGGACGGCCTGCGCGTCCTGCCGGCTGCCGCGGCGCTGCGCCGTTTCTGGCCGGGAGCCGCGGCCGGCGTGACCGGTCTGGCGGTGCACGGCGAGCAGCCGCTCGTGGTGGTGGACCCGCGGCAGCCGCCCGCGATGCTCCGGCTCGACGATGGAGCAAATCCAGGAGCGAATCCAGGAGAAGGCATTTGATGGCGAACGGTGACGCGAAGAACCAGGCCCGTCTCGGCCTCTACATCGTCTGCAGCGTGGCGCTCGCGGGCCTCGTCCTGCTCATGGCCGCCGAGGCCGGAGGCGGCCGCAACTGGCCGTTCAACCTCTTCCTCCTCTGCGTGGGAGCGTTCCTCTGGCTCTACATCGGGGTGATCTACCGCTCGCAGCAGAACCTCTGGAGCCGGGTGGAGGGGTCGGACCGCGGCCAGAGCGAGGTGGAAGGGACGCTGGTCCATGCGCTCGACCGGCTGCGCGCCGGCGACCTGGTCAACTGCGCCGAGCACGTGCGGCTCCTGCCCGGCAAGGTCGCGGTCACCTTCGGCAACGCCACGAACGCGCTCGACGTGCTGGCGCAGCAGATCCAGCGCAGCTCGATCGAGGTGGCCTCGGCCGCGAACTCGGTCAACGAGATCGCCTCGGAGCTCGCGTCCGGCTCGTCGCAGCAGGCGGCGTCGGTGGTCGAGATCACCGCCGCCATGGAGGAGCTGGCGCGCACCGCCTCGATGATCGCCGAGAACGCCACCACCCAGGCGGAGCTGGCGCAGCGCGCCGAGGAGAGCGGCAATTCCGGAAAAGTGGCGGTCGAGGACGCGGTGCAGGGCGTCGAGGAGGTGCGCAAGCGCATCGCCGGCATCGCCAGCCGCGCCGAGATCCTGGGCACCCGCTCCAAGGAGATCTACCGGGTGCTCGACCTGATCACCGAGATCGCCCAGGAGACCCACATCCTGTCGCTCAATGCCGCCATCGAGGCCGCTGCGGCCGGCGACCACTGGCGCCGCTTCTCCGTGGTCGCCGAGGAGGTCCGCCGCCTGGCGCAGCGCTCCCAGGAGTCGGTCGATTCGGTGCGCAACCTGCTCGACGAGTTCGCGAGCTCGATCCGCGCCACGGTCGTGGCGACCGAGGAGGGGACCAAGGAGGCCAGCCGCGTGCTGGAGCGCGCCCGCGCCGCGGCCGACGCCATCGAGGCGCTGCGCGAGGCCTCGGGGGACAGCGCCCGCGTGGCGCGGGAGATCTCGCTCGCCACGCAGCAGCAGAACGCCGCCTCCGACGAGGTCGTGCTCACGCTCAAGGAGGTCAGCCATGTGGTGCAGCGCATGGCCGACGGCTTGAAGTCGTTCTCCGACACGGCCGACCGCCTGAACCGCCTGGGCCTGATCATCCAGATGCTGGCGCAGTCGTTCCACCTGGAGTCGCCGCACTCGCTCAAGCACACGGCCGAGACCTGGGCGCGCGAGGTGCAGCGCCGGCTCGGCAACTGGGAGGCGATCGACCGGCTGCTCCAGGAGCTGATCCAGCGCCAGCCCTACGTCGAGTGCCTGTACTTCTACGACGGCAAGGGCGGGCAGGTGGCGCTCACCGTCAACCGCCACATCGTGGGCGACCGCGACGTCCCGCCGGCGGTCAAGTCGGGCGAGGGCTTCAGCGAGCGTCCCTGGTACAAGGCCGCGACGCAGGAGGAGCACGCGATCCTGACGCAGCTCTTCGAATCGCTGCTCACCGAGAAGCCGATCTTCACCGCCGCCGCCCCGGTCTACGACAAGGGGCAGCTCGCCGGGGTCCTGGGCCTCGACATCAACGTGGACAGCTGGACCAAGATCTAGGCCGTGGATCCCGAGTTCGCCGATCTCGTCCCTCTGTTCGTGGAGGAAGCGCGCGACCGCATCGAGCGGCTCGCCACCTTCGTCCCGCAGATGGACGGGGCGGCCGAGCCCCTGGTCGAGGTCAAGCGCGAGCTGCACACGCTCAAAGGCGCCGGGCGGATGCTCCAGATCGCGCCGCTCGCCGAGCTCTGCCACGCGGCCGAGGAGGTGCTCCACGCAGCGCCTCCGGGGATGATCCCGCTGCTGACCCGGGTGGTGGACGAGCTCAGCACCATGGTCGAGGCCGTCTCCCGCGGCGCCGAGCCGGAGCGCGACGCCGACCTCCTCGACGTGCTGCTGCGCGCCTCCTCGCCGACGGCGGAGGCTGCCGAGCCGGCGCCCGAGCCGGCCGCTCCCGCCGAGCCGCTGGCTCCGCTCGCTCCAATGGCTCCCCCGGCTCCGGCGCCGGCGACTCCGGTCGAAACTCCCCAGGCGCCCATCCAGACCGCCGCCGGCACGGCGAAGCCCGCCTCCCTGGGCGGCGACATCCGGGTCGACACCTCTTCGCTCGACGCGGTCGCCGAGCGCGCCACGCAGGTGCGGATCATGGCCCTCGCCGGGCGCCAGGTGGTGGAGCGGATCTACGAGCTCGCCCGCCTGGCCGAGGAGGGCCTGCACGAGCCGCAGCCCACGCAGGTGCTGGCCGTGCTTTCGACCATGCTCCGGCGCGTGGCGGTCGAGCTCGAAGGCGGGCAGCGGCGGCTGATCCGCGCCTCGGAGGAGCAGCTCGAGAAGATGCTCGGGCTGCAGCTCCAGCCGCTGCGCGGCTCGCTCCTCTCGCTCGCCCGCCATGCCCGCGAGCTGGCGCGGGCGCTCGGCCGCGAGGTGGAGGTGGAGCTGGAGGGGGAGGACACGCGGCTCGACCGGCGCATCGCGCGCGAGCTCGACGAGGCCCTGATCCACCTGGTGCGCAACTCGGTGGACCACGGCATCGAGGCCGCGGACGTGCGCGAGGCCGAGGGCAAGCCGCGCGCCGGACGGCTGCAGATCCGGGCGTCGGCCGAGGGCCCCAAGGTCCGCCTGGTCATCGCCGACGACGGCCGCGGCATCGATTTCGACGCGGTGATCAAGAGGGCGGTGGCCGTCGGCCTGGTGGACGCGGCGAGCGCCCGCACCATGGGCAAGCAGGAGGCGCTGCGCCTGCTCTTCGCGCCCGGCTTCTCGACGCGCAAGCAGATCACAGACATCTCGGGCCGCGGCATCGGGCTCGACGTGGTCGCCAACGTCGTCAACCGGGTCGGCGGCGAGGTGTTCCTGGACTCCGAGCCCGGCCGCGGCACGACGTTCCGGGTCGAGGTCCCGGTGGCCCGCCGCGGCGAATCGGTGATGCTGCTGCGGGTGGGGCAGATCCGGCTCGGGCTGCCCTCGTCGGTCGCCCGCCGCGCCACCCGCCTGGCGCCCGAGTCGGTCATCGAGCGCGACGGGCGCACCCTGGCCGTGCTCTCCGACGGCCAGGACGGCGGCCAGCGGCTGGTGCCGTTCGTCCCCCTGGCGCGCCTGTACGGGCAGCCGGCGGAGGAGTTCCAGCTCCTGATCGAGGGCATGGCCTCGGGCCAGCCGCTCGCCCTGGCCGTGGACGACGTGGAGGCGGAGCAGGAGGTGCTGGTGCGGCCGATCACCCGCAAGGTGGCGACCGACCGGCTGCTCGAAGGGGTGGCGCTCCTCGCCTCGGGCGAGCCGGTGGGGGTGCTGTCGCCCGCGGTGCTGGCGCAGCGCGAGTACCTGCGGGCCATGCCCTCCCCGCACCAGAGGGTGGCGGTGGCGCGGCGCGTGCGCATCCTGCTGGTGGACGACTCGCTGGTGACGCGCGAGATGGAGCGCCGCCTGCTGGAGGATGCCGGCTTTCATGTGTCAGCCGCGAGCGACGCGCAGGAGGCCCTGGCGCTGCTCGGCGAGGAGCCGTTCGACTGCGTGGTCACCGACATCGAGATGCCGGGCATGGACGGCTTCGAGCTGACCGCCCACCTGCGCGGGATGGAGCACTTCGCCCAGCTCCCGATCATCGTGGTCTCCACCCGCGACCGTCCGGACGACCGTCTGCGCGGCCTCAAGGTGGGGGCCGACGCCTATCTCACGAAACAGAGCCTCGACGCCGGCGAGCTGGTGGACCTCGTGCGCCGGCTGAGTGGAAGATGAGCATGAAGAGCCCGGGGGAACCGTGATCAAGGTCTTACTGGTCGACGACTCGCCGTCCGTGCGGGCCGTCCTGCGGCGCTTCTTCGCGAAGACGCCCGATATCGAGGTCGCCGGGGAGGCTGGCGACGGCGAGCAGGCCGTGCGCGCCGTGCTCGACTTCCAGCCGCACGTCGTGGTCATGGACATCCAGATGCCGAACGTGGACGGCTACGCCGCCATCGAACGCATCATGGGCCTGCGCCCGACGCCGATCATCGTCCTCTCCTCGCGCGCCACGCGCAACCAGATGCAGACCGCGTTCGAGGCGATCCGCCGCGGCGCGCTGGAGGTGCTGCCCAAGCCCGAGGACACGGCGAGCTGGCAGCAGCTCGCCGAGAGCCTGCCCGAGACCGTGCGCGCCGTGGCCGAGGTCCAGGCGCGCCCGAAGCCCCGGCCGCGCCCCCCGCGCGGAGAACAACCGGCCGCGTTCCCGGCCGCTCCCCAGGCCCTGCGCTGGGTGGCGATCGGCGCCTCGACCGGCGGCCCGGCCGCCATCCGCGACTTCTTCGAGGAGGTGCCGGCCGATCCGCCGGTCAGCTTTCTCATCGTGCAGCACATCGCCTCCGGCTTCGAGCTCGGCTTCGCGGACTGGCTCAACAAGGAGTTCCCGCTCGACGTGCAGCTCGCCCGCGACGGCGAGCGCCCCCGCCCCGGCGCGGTGCGGCTCGCCCCGGGCGGCTCCCACCTGCTCCTGGAGCCCGGCGGAGTGCTGCACCTCGACACCCACACCCCGGCGCGGCGCGGCCACCGCCCATCGGCGGACGAGCTGTTCCTCTCCTGCGCCGACTGCTGCGCGGGCGAGGTCGCCGGCGTCCTCATGACCGGCATGGGCTCCGACGGCGTGGAGGGGCTCCTCGCGCTGCGCAAGGCGGGCGGCCTCACCCTGGCGCAGGACGAGGCGAGCTCGATCATCTTCGGCATGCCCCGCGTCGCGCTGGAGAAGAAGGCGGCCGACGTGGCCCTGCCGCCGCGCGACCTGGCGCGCACCCTCGCCCGCGTCTGGGAGAAGGGAGCGCGGCGCTGATGGAGGGAAGGATGGATGGAATGCCCTTGGCCGTGCCGGGTGAGAGGACCGCGGCGCCGAAGCCGGGCCGCATCCTCGTCGTGGACGACAGCGAGATCACCCGGGCCATCCTCGCCCGCACCCTGCGCGGCGCCGGCTTCGAGGTCCTGGAGGCGCGCGACGGCGCGGAGGGCGCCCTCAAGGCCCTGCGCGAGCGGCCGTCGGTCGTCGTCACCGACCTGGAGATGCCGACCATGGACGGCTTCCCGCTCCTGCGGCTGCTCAAGGCCGACCCGCTGAGCTCCCACATCCCGGTCCTGATCCTGACCAGCCACGGCGAGGCGGCTTCGCGCTTCTGGAGCCTGCGCACCGGCGCCGACGCCTACCTGACCAAGGACTACCGGCCGCAGCAGCTCGTGGCCACGGTGGCGCGTCTCGTAGCCGCGTCCGAGGCGGCTTTCGAGGCCAAGGCGTCGCGGTCCCAGGCCGCCGTCGAGGACGACGGCGCCACGCTCGGGCCGCTGGAGGTCCTGGCGCGGGTGGCGCGCGAGCTCGACGCGAGCCTGCTCCAGGCGACGCTCGTCAACAGCCTCCTGGAGCGCGGCATGGCGGCCGGCGACTTCCACGAGGCGAGCCGCGCCGCCCTGGAGATCCTGGGCCAGGTGATGGATGCCCGCTGCCTCGCCGTGGCCATCGCGGAGGCGGAGTCCGTCACGATCGAGGCCCTGCTCCTGGAGCCCATCCGCCAGCGCGACGTCGACGCGCTGCGCGACCTCGTGGTGAGCAACCTCGAGGTGGCGCCGGGCCGGCCGATCCAGATCCAGGTGGAGGGCCCCGTCGGCGAGAATCGCGAGGGTGGCGCGCTCGACCTGGAGCAGGCCGTGTCGCTGCAGCTCGCGGTGCGCGAGGCGCAGGGGCTGCTCGTCATGATCCCGCGCGACCGCGAGCGCTTCAGCCGCGCCGCGAGCGGGCTCGTGCACGCCCTGGCCGGGCATCTCACCCTGATCCTGGACAACGCCCGGCTGTCGCAGCGGCTGCACGAGATGTCCACCCGCGACGGCCTGACGCGGCAGCTCAACCACCGCGCCATCTACGAACGGTTGACCGAGGAGCTGGAGCGCGCCCGCCGCTTCCGCTATCCCCTGAGCGTGATCCTCTGCGACATGGACCACTTCAAGGAGGTCAACGACACCTACGGCCACCTGGCGGGCGACGCGGTGCTGCGCGAGGGCGCGGCCGTGCTGCGCTCCTCGCTGCGCACCGGCGACCTGCTCGGCCGCTACGGCGGGGAAGAGTTCCTGGCCATCCTGCCCCAGGTGGACCTCGAAGCGGCGCGAGCCGCGGCCGAACGGCTGCGCCTCGGCCTGGAAGGGCTGCCGGTGCCGCTCCCCATGGTTCCCCAGGTGCGGATCACCGCCTCCTTCGGGGTCGCGTCCATGGACGAGCTGGGCGCGGTGATCACCAGCAGCCTGCTCGTCTCGCTGGCCGACCACCGCCTGTACGAGGCCAAGGCGGCGGGCCGCAACTGCGTCCGTCCCTGACCGGGGCCGAAGCCGAAGCAAAAGCCGATGATCGAGGACTTCCCCCCTGCCTCGCCGGCCCTGGAGAAGCTGGTCTCCCTGATCCGGGACACCACGGGCAACGTCATCTCCCCGGCCCGCTACCCCTTCCTCGAAGAGGTGGCGCAGCGGCGGGCGCGCTCGCGCGGGCTGCCGTCGGTCACGGACTACGTTCACGCCCTGTCGGCGAACACGCTCGACGGCGAGTGGGACAACCTGATCCCGCTGGTGACGATCAAGGAGTCCTACTTCTTCCGGGCGCCGCAGCAGTTCGAGATCATCCGCCAGCAGGTCCTGCCGCGGCTCCTGCAGGCCCGCGCCCAGTCCAGGCACCTGCGCATCTGGTCGGCGGCCTGCGCCCGCGGCGAGGAGCCCGCGACGCTCGCCATGATCCTCGACGGCGAGCCGTCGCTCCTCGGGTGGGACTGGACGATCGTGGCGACCGACGTAGACGAGGGGGCGCTGGCCGGCGCCCGGCTGGGGCTCTATGGCGACCGGGCGGTGAACCAGGTGCCGCCCCACCTGCTGGAGCGCTACTTCCGGCGGCGCGGCAAGCTCTTCGAGCTCGATGCGGACCTGCGCTCGCGCATCCTCTACCGGCCGCTCAATCTGGCGCACATGCCGTACGCGCTGCCGTTCCAGGAGCACGACCTGGTGCTGCTCAGGAACGTCCTGATCTACTTCCGCCGGCCGCTGCAGCGCTGGGTCATCGCGCAGGTCTCGAAGCTGCTGGCCCCCCACGGCCACCTCTTCCTCGGCGCCTCCGAGACGCTCTGGCAGATCCAGGACGACCTGGAAGCGGTGGACCTGGGCTCCTGCTTCTGCTACCGCCACCGCACCGGGCCACCGCCGCCCGTGCCCGCTCCGCGTCCGAAGCCGGTGGAGGCCAAGCCCCTGCCGCCGCCTCCGAAGCCGAAGACAATGCCGAAGCCGCGCCCTTTGCCGGTGGTGGAGGAGCCGCCCGCGTCGCCCGTCAACACGCCCTTCGGAGTTTCCGAGACGCTGGCCCGGGCGGCCCGCTGCCTGGCGGACAACCGCATCGACGAGGCGGGCCGGATGATCGAAGAGCTGATGGAGACCGACACCTCGGACCCCGAGGCCTACGCGCTGGAGGGTTTTCTGCACGACCTCACCGGCCGCGCCGACGACGCCACCGCCTCCTACCGCGCCGCGCTCTACCTCGATCCCGCGCTCTTCCAGGCGCGGGTGATGCTGGCCGACTGCCTGCTCCGCCTGGGCCACCGCGACCTCGCCCGCCACCAGTACCGCGAAGCCCTCGCTACCCTGGAGAGCGGCCGGGAACGGACCCTCACCCTGCTCGCCGATCTCCCCCTGCCCGACAGGGACCGGGCAAGGCGACGGTGCCAGGAAGTGCTGCGGCGGGGGTAGGCGCAGCCCTGTGCTCTGTCACGTCTGAATTGCCGGATCGCCAATACCGTGAGTGCGGCGCGCTTTCCCTGTGACCGCTGGCGTCCCGCCGGCATTCTCAAGACATTGGGCCGAAGGCCCGGCCTTCTTGCGGGGGCGGCGACAAGTGCCGGCGTTCCGCCAATTCCTCCGGACATGCCGGCGGGACGCCAGCGCTGCTCTGAAATAGACGCGTCGCGGCATTTCATTGATCTCAGGGTGCCGCGCAGCGGCATGAGGAACTCCCAGGGAAGCGACACGGGGAGAGGGGGCATCGGCACATCTCC
>JBJMGZ010000297.1:0-9221 GCA_045807605.1 Thermoanaerobaculia bacterium
ACTTGAACGAGGTCGTGGCCGAGGTCCTGGAGAACCTCGACGTCAACCTCAAGGCCGAGGAGGCCGAGGTGAGCATCCCCCGGCGCCTGCCCAGGGCCGTCTGCGACCGCGTGCAGGCCGGAGAGATCTTCCACAACCTGATCGTCAACGGCGTCAAGTACAATGACAGCCCGCGGAAGCGGATCGAGATCGGCTACCGGGAGGGCCAGCCCCCGGAGCTCTACGTCCGCGACAACGGCATCGGCATTCCCGACAAGCACTACGACGCGATCTTCCGCATCTTCAAGCGCTTGCACGCCAGGGAGAAGTACGGGGGCGGCACGGGGGCGGGGCTCACCATCGTCAAGAAGATCGTCGAGCGTCACAATGGAAGGATCCGGGTGGAGTCCACTCCGGGAGAGGGCACCACGTTCTACTTCACCCTGGCCAAAGGAGATTCACTTGCCGAACAGCGCAGCGAGCCAACCGATCCTGCTGGTTGAAGACAGCCCCGAGGACTTCGAGGCCACGCAGCGGGCCTTCCGGAAATCGGGTTTGAAGAACGTCCTCGTGCGTTGTGAGGACGGCGACCAGGCCCTGGACTACCTCCACCGGCGCGGCGAGTACGCCGACCCGGCGCGCTCGCCGCGGCCCGGCGTCATCCTGCTCGACCTGAACCTGCCGGGCACGGACGGCCGCCAGGTCCTGTCCGAGATCAAGAGCAACGAGCGCCTGCGCGACATCCCGGTGGTCGTGCTCACGACCTCGGCCGACGAGCGCGACATCACGGCCTGCTACCGGGCGGGCGCCAACAGCTACATCCAGAAGCCGGTGGACATCGACGGTTTCATGAAAGCCATCGAGCGCTTGAACGGCTACTGGTTCGAGGTCGTGATCCTCCCCAAGGGGGAGTAGGGCGCATGTCCGGACCGCTGCGCATCCTGATCGTCGACGACAGCCCCGAGGACCGGGAGCTGTACCGGCGGCTGCTCGGCCAGGATCCGGCGCAGGAGTACGAGCTCCTGGAGGCCGAGCTGGGCGAGCAGGGGCTGGAGATGGCGCTCCGCGAGCATCCGGACTGCCTGCTCCTCGACTACCGGCTGCCCGACATGGACGGCCTCGAGTTCCTGGACCGTCTGCTGCGCGGCGGGATGCTGCCGGTGATCGTCCTCACCGGCCAGGGGAGCGAGGCGGTCGCGGTCCAGGCCATGAAGGGCGGCGCCCAGGACTATCTTTTGAAGGGCGCGATCTCGCGCCAGGAGCTGCGGCGCGCGGTCCACAACGCGGTCGAGAAGGTGGCGCTGCGCCGCAAGGTGGAGGAGCGCACCGCCGAGCTCGCCGGCGCCAACGACGCCCTGCAGAAGATGTACGGCGAGCAGGAGGAGCTGGTGCGGCAGCGCACGGCCGAGCTTTCGCGCGCCATGGTGCGCGAGCAGGAGGCGCGCAAGCAGGCCGAGGAGGCCAACCGCATCAAGGACGAGTTCCTCGCCACCCTCTCGCACGAGCTGCGCACGCCGCTCAACGCCATCCTCGGCTGGGCGCAGGTGCTGCGCACCGGCAAGGTGGACGCGGACACCACGGCCCGCGCCCTGGAAGCCGTCGAGCGCAACGCGCGCGCCCAGGCCCAGCTCATCTCCGACCTCCTCGACGTGTCGCGCATCATCACCGGCAAGCTCCGCCTGGACCTGAAGCCGGTGGAGCTCTCGCGCATCGTCGACGCGGCCCTCGACAGCGTGCGGCCGGCCGCCGAGGCCAAGGGGATCCGCATCCGTGTGACGCTCGACCACAGTATCGGCGGCATTGGCCCCCTGGTGGGAGATCCGGACCGCCTGCAGCAGGTCGCCTGGAACCTGCTGTCGAACGCCATCAAGTTCACCCCCCAGGGGGGATCGGTGGAGGTCCGGCTGGGGCAGCGCGAGGGCCAGGCGGAGATCGCGGTCGAGGACACGGGCGCCGGCATCCGGCCCGACTTCGTGCCCTACGTCTTCGACCGCTTCCGGCAGGCGGAGAGCTCGACCACGCGCCTGCACGGCGGGCTCGGGCTGGGCCTCTCCATCGTGCGCCACCTGGTCGAGCTGCACGGCGGCACGGTGGCGGTGGAGAGTCGGGGCGAGGGCCAGGGGTCCACCTTCACGGTGTGCCTGCCCATCCGTCTGGGTGTCGAGGACTCCATGACGGAGGGGGCGGCCGGGATGCTGGAGGAGCGGCGCCAGCGGCCCGGTGCCGGCGTGCCGGACCTGCTGGGCGCGCAGCCTCTCGCCGGCCTGCACGTGCTGGTGGTGGACGACGAGGCCGACACCCGCGACCTGCTCTTCACGGCGCTGCAGCAGTGCGGCGCCCGGGTCACCACCGTGCCGAACGTGCCGGACGCGCTGGCTTGCCTCGACGGGGAGCTGCCCGACGTCCTGATCTCGGACATCGGCGTGCCCGGCGAGGACGGCTACTCGCTGATCCGCAAGGTGCGCGCGCGCGGCGCGGAGCGCGGGGGCAGCGTGCCGGCCGCGGCCCTGACCGCCTACGCCCGCAGCGAGGACCGCATCCGCGCCCTCTCCGCCGGGTTCCAGGCCCACCTCGCCAAACCGATCGATCCCGCGGAGCTGGTCGCCACCATCGCCGCCCTCGCCGGCCGCCAGACCCTCCCGTGATCGCCCCTTCAGTGATCGCGATTCTTGGCGCCACGGCCACGGGCAAGAGCGCGCTCGCCATGGCCGTCGCCGAAGAGCTCTCCGGGGAGATCGTCAACGCCGACGCCCTGCAGGTCTACCGCGGCTTCGACGTCGGCACGGCCAAGCCGGGCCCGGAAGAGCGCGCCCGGGTGCCGCACCACCTGATCGACATCCTCGACCCGCACGAGCGCTGGTCGGCCGGCGAGTTCGCCCGCCGGGCGCACGCGGCCGTCGCCGGCATCCGGGAGCGCGGCAACGTGCCGGTCGTGGTCGGGGGGAGCGGCCTCTACCTGCGCGCCCTGTTCGAAGGCATCAGCCCGGTCCCGCCCGGGGACCCGGAAGTTCGGAGCGAGCTGCGCAGGCGGCTCGCGGCAGAGGGGCTGCCGGCGCTCGCCGCCGAGCTCGCGCGGGTCGATCCGCAGACCGCGGCGCGGCTCGCCGCGGGCGATACGCAACGCATCCTGAGAGCGCTGGAGGTGGCGCGCGTGAGCGGCCGTCCGCTCTCCTCGTGGATCGCGGAGCAACCCTTTGGGACTCAGCGCATTAACGCTGTCCGTCTCGGATTGACGCTCCCCCGGACGGTCCTATACGATCGCATCGCGGGCCGAGTGGCCCGGATGGTGGAGCTGGGCTGGGTCGAGGAGGTCGCCCGGCTGCTGGCCCGGGGGCTCGATCCCGGCCTGCCTGCCTTCCAGGCCATCGGATACCGGCAGCTCGTCCGTCACCTGGAAGGAGAAGGGTCTCTCGAGCAGGCGATCGGCGAAACCGTGAAGGCCACGCGCCGGTTCGCCAAGCGGCAGGAGACCTGGTTCCGGAGAGAGCCCGATGTGACCTGGTTTTCGGCGCAGGATTTTAATCGACGAATTTTTAATGTCCTTGAACATGTCAAGCGCAGCGGTCCCGGGAGGGCGTATGGCTAAGCACAACATCAACATCCAAGACGGGTATCTCTTCCAGAGCCTGAAGGAAGGTCAGACGATGCACCTGCAACTGGTGACCGGACAGAGCCTGAACGGTCGCTTGAAGCGGTTCGACCGCTTCGCCGTGGTGCTGGAGAGCGAAGGCAAGGAAATCCTGATCTACAAGCATGCCATCGCTACGATTTCCGCCGCGCCGCACCACCCGGCCTGACGCCACGGCCTGGCGCCGACTGGCCTTGCGCCGGCTGGCCCTGCTGGGCCTGCCGGCGCTCCTCGCCATGGTGGCGGGCTGCGGCTCGGGAGCCCGCCCTGCGCCTCCGCAGGAGGTCCCCCGGCCGCAGGCGCAGCCATTCGCAGTCCAGGAGCAGCCCTTCCTCGTCGATCCGCTGACGGGCTATCCCGGGCAGGTGGATCCGGCGCGGCAGGACCGCATCCGGGCCGCCTACCGCGCCCTGCTCGCGGCGAGCGACCGGGAGGGAGCCCTGGACACGGCCGGCGAGCTGCTGCGGGAGGATTCCTCCCTCGCTCCGGCGCAGGTGCTGGCGGCGCAGGTCGAGCTCGGCGAAGGGAGCTTCGCCAAGGCGGTCGAGCGGCTGCTGCCGGTCAGCGACCGGATGCCCCAGTACGTGGCGAGCCAGCTCGTGCTCGGCCGCGCGGCCGAGCACGTGGGCGACATCCCGCTCGCCTACGCGGCCTACCGCGAGATCGCGCCGCGCAACCAGCGCGCCTTCCAGAAGGTGGGGGAGCTGCACCCCCGCGCCCTGGAGATCGTCGCCAACCGGCTGCAGGAGGCCCTGCGCCAGAGCCGCTGGGACGAGGCCGAAAAGCACCTGTCGCTGCTGCGCATCTGGGCGCCGTCCGAGGCGCGCACGCTCGAAGGGGCGCGCGCCCTGGCCGTGTCGCGGGGCGACCGCATCGCCGAGCTGGCCGCGGTCAAGGAGCTGTCCGCGCAGCGCCCGGGCGAGCGCGCCCTGACCGAGCGCCGGGCCGAGCTGGAGCTGGCCGTGGGCGATCCCGGCACCGGCATGCAGATCTTCCAGGACCTCGCGGCCGAGAACCCGCGCGATCCGGAGCTGGCCGAGAAGCTCGCCGCGGCCAAGTTCCGCTGGCGGATGTCGCTGCTGCCCAGGCACGTGCAGGACGTGGCCGCGAAGCCCGAGCTGACCCGGGCCGATTTCGCCGTGCTCCTCTACTGGCTGGTGCCCAACGTGCGCTACGGCCGGCCCACGGCCGGACGCATCGCCACGGACGTGCTCGAGCACCCGCACCAGGAGGAGATCGTGCGGGTGGTCAACCTCGGCCTCATGGACGTGGACTCGACCCTGCACCGCTTCTCGCCGGGAGCGCCGGCGCGGCGGAGCACGGCCCTGCGCAGCCTGGTGCTCGTGCTGTCGCGCTTCGGCCAGAAGCTGACCTGTCTGGGCGGCTCTGGCGGCAGGAGCGCTTGTGAGACCGCGGCGAGCTGCGGCCTGGTGCCGCCCGAAGAAGAGTGCCGCGCTGCCTCGGCCCTGACCGGCAGCGAGGCCGTGGAGCTCATCCGCCGGACTTTGAAGCTCCTGGGCGGCGCGTGAGATTCACCATCCCCAACCTCATCTCGGTGCTGCGCATGGGCCTTGTGCCCCTGTTCATCATCGCCGTGCTCGAAGGCCAGTCGCTGCGCGCCCTCCTCCTGTTCCTCGCGGCCGGCCTGACCGACGCGCTCGACGGCTTCATCGCCCGCTTCGCGAACCAGCAGTCGCTCCTCGGCGCCTACCTCGATCCGATCGCGGACAAGATCCTCCTCACCTCCGCCTACATCGCCCTGACGATCCCCAGCCTCAACCACGGCGTGCAGATCCCGGTCTGGATCACCGTGCTGGTGATCGCCCGCGACCTGCTGATGGTGGCGGTGGCCCTGATCCTCTACCTGGCGGTGGGTGTCCGGAAATTCCCGCCGTCGATCCTCAGCAAGATCAACACGGCCGCCCAGGTGGCCGCCGTGCTGGTCGTCCTGCTCTCGGCGCTGCTGCCGGACCTGGAGTCGATCGCGACGACGCTGCTCTACCTGGTGGCCGTGCTGACCGTCTCCTCGGGCCTGCACTACGTCATCCGCTACAGCCGGTCGTCGGGGCAGCCGGCGTCTGGTAACATCACCCCTGGTGAGTCCTCCGGTGAGCAAGACTGACTTCGTCCACCTCCATCTGCACAGCCAGTTCAGCCTGCTCGACGGCGCCAACCGCCTCCCGGACGTGATCAACGCCGTCAAGGAGGCCGGGATGCCGGCGGTGGCGCTGACCGACCATGGCAACATGTTCGGCGCCATCGAGTTCTACACCCGCTGCAAGGCGGCCGGCATCAAGCCGCTCGTGGGTGTCGAAGCCTACGTGGCCCAGGGCAGCCGTCTCGACCGCACGCCGGGCAAGGGGAGCAGCAATCACCTCGTGCTCCTGGCGAAGAACGAGACCGGCTACCGCAACCTCCTGAAGCTCACCTCCTCCGCTTACCTGGAGGGGTTCTACTACAAGCCGCGCATCGACAAGGGGCTCCTGCGCCAGCACAGCGAAGGGCTCATCGGCCTCTCCGCCTGCTTGAAGGGCGAGATCAACGAGAAGATCGTCGGCAACCTGGAGAAGGAAGCCGAGGCCACGGCGCGCGACTTCCTGGAGATCTTCGGCGAGGGCAACTTCTATCTGGAGATGCAGGACCACGGAATTCCCGAGCAGCGGCTGGCCAACGAGGTCCTGCGCCGGATCTCGCGCCGCACCGGCATCCCCCTGGTGATCTCGAACGACTGCCACTACCACAAGAAGGACGACGCCTTCGCCCACGACGTGCTGCTCTGCATCGGCACGCAGAAGATGCTCTCCGACCCCGACCGGATGAAGTATGCGTCCGACAACTTCTATCTCAAGTCGGCTGACGAGATGCACGGCGTGTTCCCCGACGACCACGCGGCCATCGAGAACACGCTCGCCATCGCCGAGGCCTGCGACCTGGTCATCCCCATGGAGGGGTTCCAGCTCCCCGAGTACTCGGTGCCGGACGGCTACTCGCTCACCTCCTACTTCGAGCAGGTGGCGCGCGAGGGGCTGGAGCAGCGGCTCGCCCTGCTCCGCGCCCGCAACGCGAAGCGCCTCCAGAAGAACCCGGAAGAGCGCTACCGCGAGCGCCTGGAGTACGAGATCGGGGTCATCGAGAGGATGGGCTTCGCCGGCTACTTCCTGGTGGTCTGGGACTTCATCCGCTACGCCAAGGAGCACGACGTGCCGGTCGGTCCCGGCCGCGGCTCGGCCGCGGGCTCGGTGGTCTCCTGGGCGCTCAAGATCACCGACATCGATCCGCTCCAGTACGACCTGCTGTTCGAGCGCTTCCTGAACCCCGACCGCATCAGCATGCCGGACATCGACATCGACTTCTGCATGCGCCGCCGGGGCGAGGTCATCCACTACGTGACCGAGAAGTACGGCCGCGACCGGGTGGCCCAGATCATCACCTTCGGGACCCTGGCCGCCAAGGCCGTGATCCGCGACGTGGGCCGCGTGCTCGGCCTGCCCTACACGAAGGTGGACCGCATCGCCAAGCTCGTCCCCGATATGACCAGGTCGCTCGCGCAGGCCGCCAAGGAGGTGGACGCGCTGCGCAGCGAGATCGAGAAGGACCCCGAGGTCAAGCAGATCGTGGACGTGGGGAGCCGCCTCGAAGGCCTCACCCGCCATGCCTCGGTGCACGCCGCCGGCATCGTGATCACGCCGCGCCGCCTCGACGACCTCGTGCCGCTCTACAAGGTCACCAAGGGGGACGAAGAGCAGGTCATGACCCAGTGGGACATGAACATCATCGAGAAGCTCGGCCTTCTCAAGATGGACTTCCTCGGCCTGCGCACCCTCACGGTCATCGACGACGCGGTCAAGATCCTCCGGCAGCAGGGGGTCGAGGTCGACCTGGACAACCTCCCGCTCGATGACCCGGAAGTCTTCCGCCTGTTCTGCGACGGCCGCACGAGCGGCATCTTCCAGTTTGAATCGCGCGGCATGACCGACCTGCTGCGGCGGTTCAAGCCGTCGCGGTTCGAAGAGCTCGCCGCCTTGAACGCGCTCTACAGGCCGGGTGCCATGACGCTGGTCGACGAGTACATCCAGCGCAAGCAGGGCAAGAAGTTCGCCTATCTGGCTCCCGAGATGCAGCCGATCCTGGAGGAGACCTACGGCATCATCGTCTACCAGGAGCAGGTGATGCTGATCGGCGTGGCGGTGGCCGGCTTCAGCATGGCCGACGCGGACATGCTGCGCAAGGCCATGGGCAAGAAGAAGGCCGACGTCATGGCCAAGATGAAAGCGAAGTTCGTCGACGGAGCCGCCGGCCGCGGCATGCCGCCGCAGCGGGCATCGGATCTCTGGGACAAGATCGAGCCTTTCGCCGGCTATGGCTTCAACAAGAGCCACAGCGTGGCCTACGCCATGGTGGCCTATCAGACCGCCTATCTCAAGGCGCACCACCCGGTGGCCTTCATGGCGGCCATGCTCAACTCCGAGCTCTCCTCCTCGGACGAGATCGCCAAGTACATCGCCGAGTGCCGGCAGAACATGGGCATCGACGTGCTGCCGCCGGACATCAACGAGAGCGGCTACGTCTTCACCGTGGTCGGCGACAAGATCCGCTTCGGCCTCGGCGCCGTCAAGGGAGTGGGGGAAGGCGCGATCGAATCGCTCCTGGCGGCCCGCCGCCGCGTGGGCCACTTCCGCTCGCTCGCCCAGGTCGCCACGGAAGTGGACCTGCGCCTCGCCAACCGCAAGGTCTGGGAATCGTTCGTCAAGGCCGGAGCCTTCGACAGCTTCGGAGTCCACCGCGCCGCGCTCTGGGCCGCGCTCGACAGCGTGATCGATTACGGCCAGCGCCGCCGGCGCGAGCGCGAGGAGGGGCAGACGAACCTCTTCGGCGGGGGCGGCGGCGACTCGCAGGGCAACGAGCCCGTGCCCGTCGCCACGGTGCCGCCCTGGCCCGAGCGCGAGCGGGTGAAGTTCGAAAAGGAAGCGCTCGGCTTCTACCTCACGGGCAACCCGCTGACCGAGCACCAGGCGCAGCTCGAGGCGATGACCACGCACAGCACCGTTTCTCTGCGCGAGGGAGCCGAGGGCACGGTCACGGTCGGCGGCATCGTGAGCAGCATGAACCGGGTCAAGATCAAGAGCGGTCCCAACGCCGGCAAGCTCATGGGTCGTTTCGTATTGGAGGATCTGGAGGGGAGCCTGCCGGTGACCCTCTTCGCGAGCCAGTTGGAGAAGTTCGGCCATCTCCTCTCCGACGACGCCGTGGTCCTGGTCAAGGGCCAGGTGCGGGAGCGGGGGAGCGACTTCGAGCTGACCGTGGAAGAGATCGTCCCGGTCACGAACCTCGGTCCCACGCTGACCAAGGTCGAGCTGGTATTCCAGCCCTCGTCGGTCTCGACGAAGACGATGCTCAATCTCAGCAACCTGCTCAAGGAGCATCCCGGCGACGTGCCAGTCAAGCTCTGCATCGAGCTCCCGGAGAAGACCGTCTGGATCACTCCCAAGGAGACCTACAAGATCGACTTCGGGCCCGAGCTGGCCACCTCGATCGAGGGGATTCTGGGGCACGGGAGCATTCGGGAGAGCTATCTGGGGCCGGTGGGATGAGAGAACTCTAGTCCGTTGTCACC
>JBJMGZ010000298.1:0-15256 GCA_045807605.1 Thermoanaerobaculia bacterium
GAAGCCGAGATCGGCGAGAAGCCTACGCAGTTCGTCGAAGCGGATGTTAGCGTCTGACTGACCATGGAGAATCCGCTGGAGAAGCATGTCCCTCTTCGGCATGTCCGGAGTCTACCTGTATTACGGCGCCACCTTGAACTCCACCCCCTGCGCGAGCGGCAGGTCGGTGCCCCAGTTGATCGTGCAGGTCTGGCGGCGCATGTAGGCTTTCCAGGAGTCGGAGCCGGCTTCGCGGCCTCCTCCGGTCTCCTTCTCTCCTCCGAAGGCTCCGCCGATCTCGGCTCCCGAGGTGCCGATGTTCACGTTGGCGATGCCGCAGTCGCTGCCGGTCGCGGCCAGGAAACGCTCGGCCGAGCGCATGTTGAGGGTGAAGATGGCCGAGGAGAGCCCCTGCGGCACGTCGTTGTGGAGACGGATGGCCTCGTCCAGGTCTTCGAACTCGAAGACGTAGAGGATCGGGGCGAAGGTCTCCTCGCAGGTGATGGGCATGCTGCCCCTGGCTTCGACCAGGGTCGGCTCCACGTAGAAGCCGGGACGGTCGATCCTGTTGCCGCCGTAGAGGACCTTGCCGCCTTCGGCCTTCACCCGCTCCAGCGCCTTCATCATGTTGTCCACCGCGGCCTGGTCGATCAGCGGACCCATGAGCGTGCCCTCTTCCAGGGGATCGCCCACGGGGATCGAGCGGTAGGCGTTGACCAGCTTGCGCTTCAGCTCGGCTGCAATACCGCGCTGGAGGAAGAGGCGGCGGGTGGTGGTGCAGCGCTGGCCCGCGGTGCCCACGGCCGCGAAGAGGACGGCCCGCAGGGCGAGATCGAGGTCGGCGTCTTCCATGACCACGATGCCGTTGTTGCCGCCGAGCTCGAGGAGCGAGCGGCCCAGGCGGTCGGCGATCACCTTGCCCACCTCGCGGCCCATGCGGGTGGAACCGGTCGCGGAGATCAGCGGGACGCGGCGGTCGGCGACCAGCCGCTCGCCCACGCCGTTGCGGCCGCCCAGGATCATGTTGAAGATCGGCGGCGCGCCGTTGGCTTCCAGGACCCGCTGCGCGATGCGGGTGGTGGCGATGGCGGTGAGCGGCGTCTGGTGCGAGGGCTTCCAGATCATGGAGTCGCCGCAGACCGCGGCCACCATGGCGTTCCAGGCCCAGACCGCCACGGGGAAGTTGAAGGCCGTGACGATGCCCACCACCCCGAGCGGATGCCACTGCTCGTACATCCGGTGCTTCGGCCGCTCGGAGTGCATGGCGAGGCCGTAGAGCTGGCGCGACATGCCCACGGCGAGATCGGCCATGTCGATCATCTCCTGGACTTCGCCGCGACCTTCGGAGAGGACCTTGCCGGCTTCCAGGGAGACGAGGAGGCCAAGCTCTTCCTTGTGGCGGCGCAGCTCGTCGCCGAGCTGGCGGACGATCTCGCCGCGCTTGGGCGCCGGCCAGGTCTGCCACTCGCGGAAGGCGTCCACGGAGACGGCCGCGACCTTCTCGTAGTCGTCGGCGGTGCCGAAGCGGACGGCGGCGATGGGCTCGCCCGTGGCCGGGTTCAGGGACTCGACGCGCTCGCCCGAGGTGCGGATCCACTGGCCGGCGAAGGCGCCGTGGTTTTCGGCCTCGATGCCGAGGGAGTCGAGGATGTGGGAGATGCGGGTATCGGTCTCAACGGTCATTGGATTTCTCCTGGGGGTGCACGGAACACGGACGAGCACGGACGGACACGGACCGGCACGGACAAATCCGGACCGTCCGTGCTCGTCCGTGGAGGTCCGTGTCCGTCCGTGGGAAGGACAGGATATCAAACCGTACAATGCAGCGATGCCCGGGCTCATTCCCCCGCTTCTTCTCCTTCTGTTCGGAGCCTGGTGCGGCACCTTTGCCGGGAGCGCGTCGGCCGCGGGGAGCACGGTCGGCGCGGCTGTGCTTTTGCTCGCGGCGCTCGGATCTCCCTGGAAGGACCCGCTGCGGCTGGGACGGCTCGGGCGGCTCCTCCCTCCGGCGCTCTGGCTCGTGGCGGCGTTGAGCGCCTGGAGGTCTCCGGTGCCGCGGGCGTCGTGGATGGCGCTCCTCCTTCTGCCGGCCTTCTTCCTGCTGCCGGGGGCGGTGGCCCGGTGGTGGAACGGGCTCAGCTCGCGGGGGATCACGGTGCTGGTGATCGGCGTTTCGCTCTGGGCCTTGATCGACTACGCCGTGCGCGACCTTCCGCGCGTGGCCATGCCGCTGGGACAGCACAACCTGCTGGCCTCCTGGCTCGTGATCCTCCTTCCTCTTTCTCTGGTGACGGCCCGGGAGCCGGGGATCTGGCGATGGGTGGGGCTGGCCGGGGGCATCCTGCCGGCGGTCACGATCCTGGCGACGATGTCGCTCGCGGGCAACCTGGCCCTCGCGGCCGAGGCTGTGATCGCCCTCGTCTGGATCGTCCGGCGGCGGCGCTCCTGGGCCTGGGGGCTGATCCCGCTCGTGCTGGTGGCGGGCCTGGGGCTCTGGTCCCAGCGGGCGAGGATCGCGAGCATCGTCGCCGGACAGGACCTGTCCATGCGGGGCCGGATGGTCTATTACGAGGGGGCGCTGGAGGGCTTCCGGGAGCGTCCCGTGCTCGGTTGGGGTCCGGGCTCCGCTCCCTGGACGGCTGCCGCCTTTTTCGATCCCGTGCCCGGCGTGAGCCCGGTGGGGGAGTCGGTGGGGGAGCTCCACTCCCTTCCGCTTCACCTCGCCTATGAGATGGGAGCGGTGGGGCTGATCGTGGCGATCGCCCTGGGCGCAGTCTTCTTCGCGCGGCGGATCTCGGAGGTGGAGCAGGACACGGTGCGGTTTGCCGGACTGGTGGGGCTCTGCGGAGCTGCGGTGGCCTCCCTGGGGAGCGCGGCCCTGGCGGTGACAGCCCTGCCGATTGCTGTTGCTATAACCGCGGGCGCCGCTCTGGGCGGTGCGGCTGTGTCGTCCCGCAGGCTGCCGCTCCTGATCTATGTCCTGGCCGCGGCCGTGGCTCTGGCTCCTCTCCAGATCGCCCGATGGGCCTACGAGCGGCAGGATCTCGCGACGGCCATCCGGCTGGATCCTGCGTTTCCGCTCTACCGGATGCGGCTGGCGCTGCTCCGGCGGGATGCGGACCTGGCCCTGGGCGCGGCGCGGGATGCCCGGGGGGTTGCCACGCTCTGGACCGTGGCCGGCATCCTGGGGGTTGCGGCGGAGCGGCCGTGGGCGTCCGAGGCGCTGGAGCGCGCCTGCGAGCTCGATCCGTTCAATCCCTTCCCGCCTTACTACCAGATGACCCTGGACCCCGCTCCCCGCCAGGGCGCTCATGCTCTCTTCGCAGACCCGCGCCTCGCCGCGGCCACGTTCTGGGAGGCGCACCCCGACCTGCTGAGCCGCTCCATGCTCGCGCTGCGGAAGTGGCCGGAGGTGAACCCGGGCTGGAAGGAGTCGCTGATGGCCGCGCTGCCGTCTCCCGGCGAGCGGCAGGGAAAGACGGCCCGGCTGGGATTGGACATCGATGTCGATCCTGCTCTCGCGCTCTCCCTCCACACCTTCCGCCGCCGTCCCTTCCCGGTGGAATGGCCGCTCGTTCAAGTCCGAATCAAGGCTCTGGCGCGCCTCGATCTGCCTCCCGCGACGACGCTTCCCGGACCTGCCTTCGACGTGACCTGCCGCGCAGAGCTGCGGTCACCCGATGGGCAGGCCATGCGCAGTCGCTGAGCATTCGGCAAAAAGCTTCGATCTCCACAACGCCTGTGGAAAAGGCTGTGGGAAACCTCCGGTTCCGAGGCCAAAACACAAGGAGAATCCAGCGTTTGGTCCTCTTTGCCCAGATTTCTGTGCAACCAGAGCAAGTGCTTTGTTATGAGCAGGTTGAAAAAAGTAGAGGCGCGGACCGCAAGTGCTTGGCGGCAATCGCCGTGCCAGCGGGGCGCGGTTTTTCCACAGAAATGGACTCCGTCCGAAAACAAGGACAGAACTTGACAAGGAGGCTCGGCCTCAGGGCCTGTTCCGGGGGGGAAGCTCAGCCGTAGATCGTCGAGACGAAGGGTCCGTCCATGAACCGTACAGGATCGATCTGGCTCTGGAAGTAGGCTCCCCGGGGCCGGTCGCGGAGGAGCAGCCGCGCGGACTCGGCGAGCCCGGCGGAGGTCGTGGTCTGGATCGCCTTGAGGCGGTGGCCGCCGACCTTGCGGGGACGGATGACCCGCGAGCTCTCCAGCCGGTGCAGGGTGCCGCGGCCGTCTCTACCTTCGACGGCGGCGTAGATGATCACCAGGTCGTCCTCCACGAAAGGGACCACCTCGAGCATGCGCTGGAGGAGCTGGCGGGAGAGCTCCTCCTCGGGCACGCCCGCGCTCCTCATCTGGTCGAGGAGGCCGGCGACCCATTCGTAGTGGCCGGGGTAGCGGAAGGTCTTGTAGTCGAGATTGCGGACCTTGCCTTCGAACTGGCTCGGGAGGTCCGCGGCCCCGCCGGAGGTCAGCGCCTCTTCATAGAGGTGGCCGTCGATCAGCACGACCCGGCGGTCGCCGAGGGAGGGGCGGGTGGTCTTCTGGAAGTCGCGGATGACCACGGCGGGCTCGACGTACTCGGTGGCGACGCCCTTCGGGTTCCAGGTGAAGCCGTACTGGTGGGGCGGCCGGGTGGTGCGCGTGAGCGCGCCGACGCGCATCTCCAGGGTGTCCACGCGGTCGACCCCGTGCTCCTGGCAGAAGCGCTGGAAGAGGCCGTTGCCGAGCACGTTGACGTATCCCGGCGCGAGGCCGGTCTGGAGGAGGAAGCCCTGCTCGGCGCCGCGGGCGAGCTCGGTGATCTCGTTTGTCGCCCGCACGTACTCCGTGAGGTTGGCGTAGTGGAGCTGGTTCCCGCGGGCGAGCCGGGCCATGCGGGTGGCCTCTTCGCCGGGCAGGCAGTCGAGGAGCAGGTGCGCGCCGCGCAGGACCGTGTCGAACGCGGGGCTGGTGCCCTGGGCGGGGAGGTGGAATGGCTCGACGCCGCCGGTCCGGGTGGAGTCGTGGCAGATCCACTCGGCGGCTTCGCGGGCCTTGTCCGCATCGGCGTCGCCGAGGTAGAGGTCGACGTCGAAGTCGCCCAGCTCCCGCAGCAGCAGCCCGGTGGCCTGGCCCATTCCGCCCGCCCCGGCGATCACGATCCTGTACCGTTCTGTCATGCGGAGGGGTCAGCGGATCGGGCTGGGCACGCGGCGGCGGATCGGCTGGCCGGCGGTGGCGGTGCGGTTGCGCCCGGTCTCCTTGGCCACGTACATGGCCGTGTCCGCCAGGCGCAGCAGGGCGCTCTTCATCTCTTCCAGGGTGAGGTCTTCCGCCAGGTGGCTTTTGAGGGTGGCGACCCCGATGGAGCAGGTGAGGCCCTTGAGGTGGAGCGGGAAGGGCTGGATCTCGCCCGGCCCGTCGCAGAAGGTCTCTTCCACGATCTCGGCGCGGATGTCCTCGGCGATGTCGATCGCCTGCTCCACGTTGCAGCCGGGCAGGAGGAGGACGAACTCGTCGCCGCCGTAGCGGGCCGGGATGCCCTCGACGCCCACGCGCTGGCGCAGGAGGTGCCCGGTCTCGCGCAGCACCTGGCTGCCCGCGAGGTGGCCGTGGGTGTCGTTGACCCGCTTGAAGAAGTCGAGGTCGAGGAAGAGGAGCGCCAGGTCCATGTCCTCGGCCTTGCAGCGCTGGATGGTGTCCGACAGCGCGATGTGCAGGTAGCGGTCGTTGTAGAGGCCGGTGAGGTTGTCCCGCTTGGCGATCTCCTGGGCCTGGCGGCCGTCCAGCACGTTCTGGATGGAGATCGAGATATAGCCGGCGAAGATCTCCAGGAGGTTGCGGTCCTCGTGGCTGTAGCCCGGGGCGTTGCGGCGGTTGATCAGCTCCAGGACGCCGCAGATCTCCTGCTCGATGCGGATCGGAATGGCGATCAGCGAGTGGGTCTGGTAGCGGGTCTGCTCGTCCATCCGCCGGTAGAAGAAGCGGTCGGTCGGCGCGTTCGGAGTGACGTAGGCCTCGCCGGTCAGGTAGACGCGGCCGGCGATCCCCTGGTCCGCGGGGATGGTCTGGCCGACCAGGCCGGACGACTTGTCGCCGAAGGAGGCGATGAAGGTCAGCAGGTTGCGCCGCCGGTCCTCGTGCTTCTCGGACGGGTTGTCGAGCAGGATCGAGCCGGCGGCGGACGGCACGAAACCGTTGGCCCGGCGCAGGACCTCGATGAGGTTGTCCGCGAGGCTGAGCTCGAGATGGGTCGGGCTGGCACGGCGACGTTCGAGGAACCGCTCGAGCTTGACGTGGTCGAGACTGTGGTAGTCCGACGTCACCCGGAGCACCTCGTTGGTATCGTCCAACTTCTGCAGCGTATCGCTCATAGAAAAAAGATGCCCGATCCCGCTGCCAACAGGAAGCGACGTCTGTCGTGGGCCGGCCTGCGGAAAGATAGCAGAACTGCTTGAAAGCGGCTAGAGGAAGAGGGCACCCACAAGGGGTGCCCCTACATTCTGCCAGCCCGCAGGTAGGGGCACCCCTTGTGGGTGCCCTCCGCTAGATCTTGCGCGCCAGCCGGCGGCAGCGCTCGATCACCTCGCCGGTCATCGAGTCGCAGGTGGAGAGCTGGGGGGCGTAGCGCAGGTAGTGGAGGTCGTCGGCGAGCCGCACCAGCTCGCGGGCGGCGCCGGGGTCCGCGCCCCGCGATTCCAGGAGATCGGCCCAGCGGGTGGAGGGGGTGCCCGGCTGGATCTCCCAGCGCTCGGTCAGGAACTCGCGCCAGGCCTCCTCGATGCGGGCCGCCGCCTGCCGCGGCCGGCTCTCCTGCCCGGCCTCCTTCAGACCGTGCTCCAGCCGGTGGCGCGCCTCCCGGTCCGTCGCCTTTCCCGCGGGCGCAACACCGTTTCTCCTCCGGGCAAGGAGGAGCGCCAGCGCCAGGACTCCGGGCACGGCCAGCAGCCACCCCAACGGCCTGGGCCAGCGGTCCGCAAGGCGGGACGAGGAGGCCTGCACGGCGGCCGCGACCGGCCGCGGCCTGAGCTCGGCGGGAGCGGGCAGGGCCGTGAGCCGGACCGGCTCCACCTTCGCCAGCTCGTACTTCCTGGCGGCCGGGTCGAAGTAGGGGATGCCGGGCACCTCCAGGCGATAGGTGCCGGCCTTCTCGGGGACCACGCTGTAGGTCCAGGTGCGGCTCCCCCGGATCACGGTGCCGGAGATCCTGTCCTCCCCGTCCTGCTGCGGCGGCAGGACCTTGAGCCCTGGGATGTCGGGCATCGCGGGCTCGGGCAGGCCCTGGAGGTTGCCTTCGCCGGAGAGGGTCAGCGTCACGGTCGCGGCCTGGCCCATGCGCAGCTCGGCCGGCTCGACGGCCGCCGCCAGCGCCATCCGGCCGACGGCGCCGGCGAAGCCGGGCGGGGCGGGCGGCAGCGGCTGCACCTCGACCGGCATGGCCGGGGTCCTCAGGTGGAGCTGCTCCGGGCGGGAGATCGGCGGGCCGAAGAAGCTGCGCTCTACCGTCCTCACCACGAGGTCCATCTCGGTCGGCTGGAGGTCGTGGTGCCCGGAGCGGAGCGGGAAGAGCGCCTTCTGGAGCAGCACGACGCGGCCGTAGCGCTTGCCCTCGACCTCGACGATGTCCGTGGGGAGCTTCGTGGGCTGCGGGATGTCGCGCACCCAGAAGCCCTGGAAGTCCGGAAGGGCGGACGGGGCGACCGCGGCCACGTCCGAGAGCGTGTAGAGGTAGACCGTGTAGACCATCTGCTGCCCGACGACCGGCTGCAGGGGGCGGATCTCGGCGCGCAGGAAGGCGTCCGGCCGCCGCCAGATCCGGTCGCGCCAGGCGGGCTCCCAGCGGCCGAAGACGCGGTCGAGCGGGTCTTCGTCTTCCTCTTCATCGCCCGGGTTCGAGAGGCCGGCGGGCTCGTCCTGGACCAGCGCCTCCCGGCTGCCCAGGGAAACGATCTCGCCGCCCACGCGGATGCGCAGGCCGTGGATGCGGGCCCGCCCCGTGGAGATGGCGCGGAGCTTCCAGGAGAGCCGGACCGAGCGCGCCAGCCGGCCGTTGCCCAGCAGGATCTCCTCGTGCTCGATCGGGCCGCCCACGACCTCGAAGTTGTCGAGCTCGAAGTAGGGCTGGAAGCGCACGCCGCGGAAGCCGCCCCCCCGCACCTCGATCGTGAGCGTGGCGGTTTCGTCGATGCCGATGCGCTCGGGTTCCAGGGTGGCGCGGACGCGGACCTCGGCGGCGGTGGCGGGGGCGGCGGAAAGGACCAAAAGGACGTAAAGGACGTAAAGGACAGAAGGGACACAAAGACCAGAGGAGCCGGAGAGGGCGGGGGCTCCCTCTCCCGCGAAGCGGGGGAGGGCAGGGGAGGGGGTCTTAAGCTTGCCGCTCACCAGTCTTTCCCCTTCAAAGCCTTCTGCCGCGACCTCTTCGCCGCCTGGTCGCGGCGCTGGCGGCGCTCCAGATCCTCGACGGCGGAGAGCAGGTTCGCGGCCTCGCGGGAGCTCATCTCGGGCTGGTCCTGGAAGCTCGGGAGCCTCCCCCCTCCCTGCCGGGAGGGATGGTCCTGCCGGCCCTGCTGCCCCTGGGACTGCTGCTGCCCCTGCTGGCCGCGGCCGGGGTCCTGCGGCGCTCGGCTTTGATCTTCGGACGGGCTCCCTTCGCCGGGCTTCTTCGACTGCTCCCGGTCTCCGGGACGGTCGCCGCGGGAGCCCTGCCGGCGGCCCTGCATCCGGAGCTTCTGCTGCTCGCGCTCCCGGAGAGCGAGCTCCAGGTTGTGCTTGGCCTCGGCGTCGGCCGGGTTGCGGAGCAGGGCCTGCTTGTAGGCCTCGACGGCCGCGGCCGGATCGCCGGCGGCGAGGCGCGCGTTGCCGAGGTTGTACCAGGCCGCGGGAGCGAGCCCGGCCGGAGCCTTTCCGGCCGCCTCCTCCAGGAGCTTCGCCGCTTTGCGGGCATGGGCATCGGCGAGATTCGCCGTGCCGGCGTTGTAGGCGGTCAGCGGGTCCTCGGGCGCGAGGCGGCGCGCGGTCTCCGCGGTCGCGACGGCCCGATCGCCGTTCCCCTCCCGATACGCTTCGATCGTGCGCTCGGTGCGCTCGCGCGGGTTGTAGAGCCAGCGCTCGACCCAGGCCGGGAGGTGCGGCTTCCAGGGCAGGGGGAGCGCGAAGAGCAGGAGGAGCGGCACCGCCCGGATCATGAAGACGCCTCCCGGGCCGGCGCGAACGGACCCACCACGAGGTAGAGGGCGAGGGCGAGGGCGGCGAGGGCGAGCGGCCACTGGAAGCGCTCCTCCAGGATGCTCAGGGTCTGGCTCTCCAGCGTCCGCTTCTCCATGCGGTCGATGTCCCGCAGGATCGGCGCGGGATCGGCGGCGGCGCTGGTGACCCTCAGATAGGAACCGCCGGTGTCGCGGGCGAGGCCCTCCAGCACCTCCTCGTGGAGGCGGCTGGTCACCAGATTGCCCTCGGCGTCCCGCTTGAAGCCGGCTCCGCCGGGGATCTGGATGCGGGCGCCCTCGATCGTCCCGATCCCCAGGGCATGGACCACGACTCCGCTCTCCTTGAGCCGGGCGATGCGGTCCTCGACGCCTCCGCCATGATCCTCGCCGTCCGAGACCACGACCAGGACGCGGTGCTTCTCCTCGCCCTCGCCGAACAGGCGGAGCGCGGTTTCGAGGCCGGGGGCGAGCTCGGTGCCCGGAGTGGGCAGGGAGCCGGGCTCTACCGTGTCGAGCAGCAGGTCCAGAACGCCGCCGTCCAGGGTGAGCGGCGCCAGCACGACGCCGGTGCCCTCGGTCTGGACGAGGCCGACGCGGTTGCCGGGCAGCTCGCGGACCATCCGGCGGATCAGCGCCTTGGCCACGAACAGCCGGGACGGCTGGACGTCGCGCGCCGCCATGGAGAGCGACGAATCCACCAGGAAGACCACGTCGACTCCCCGGCGCTCCACGGTCTGCTCGCCGATCCCCCAGCGCGGCCGGGCGAGCGCGAGCCCGGCTCCGGCCACCGCGAGAGTGAGGAACGCCACCGAGAGGGCGATCCGGCGCGGGGCATAGGCGGGGAGCAGCCGGTCCCAGAGCCCGCGCGAGGCCCAGGCCGCGTCGGCCGCGAACCGCCGCCGCCAAACCACCGCGGCCAGCAGCGCCACGACCGGGACGAGGAGCAGGAGCCAGAGGAGCCTGGGTTCGGCGAAGGTCACGGCTTGGACGATCACGGCTTGGACGATCATGGCTTGGACCTCATGGCTCCGCCGTCACCCGCATGCCGGCCGCGGCCAGCGGCAGGAGGAGGAGGCCCAGGCCGGTCCAGGCCAGGGGCGGGAAGGCTTCGCGGTAGCGCACGTAGCGCTGCACCTTGAGCGGCGTCTTCTCCAGGCGGTCGATCTCCGCGAAGCCCCGGCGCAGGGCTTCGGGATCGGTGGCGCGGAAGAACTGGCCGCCGGTGCGCCTGGCGATCTCCCGGAGGAGCCGCTCGTCCATGGGCACCCGCATCATCACGCGGCGGGTCTCGGGCAGGCCGGTCAAGGGGTTGCGGACCGTCTGCGGCACCGGCACGACGCTGCGCTCGCTGCCCACGCCGATCGTGTACACCTTGATTCCGAGGCCGGCGCAGGCCGCGGCGGCCGAGACCGGATCGATCTCGCCCGCGTTGTTGACGCCGTCGGTGATCAAGACGGCGATCCGGGTCTTGGCCGGGCTGGATTTGAGCCGGGCGGCGCCGCTCGCCAGGGCCACGCCGATGGCCGTGCCGTCCGGCAGGGTGTTGAGCTCGACCGCGTCGACGAGTGCCGCGAGCAGGGTCCGGTCGGTGGTGAGCGGCGCCCGCGTCATGGCCGCGCCGGAGAAGGACACGAGCCCGATGCGGTCGCCCGTGCGGCCCGCCACGAAGTCGCGCACCACCTGCTTGGCGACCGTCAGCCGGTCGCGGGGCTGGAAGTCCTCGGCGCCCATGCTGCCCGAGATGTCGAGGATGATCTGGATGTCGATCCCCTCGGTCAGGCTCTCTTCCCAGGCATAGCCGAGCTGCGGACGGGCGAGCGCGCCGATCAGGCAGGCCAGGGCCAGGAGCCGGGCGTAGAACGGCAGGTGGAGGCGCCACCGTCCGCGGGCTCCCGCGGGAAGCCGGCTGTAGGTCAGGGCGCCCGGGTCGTGCCGGCGGTGGTGCCGCCAGGCGAGCAGGGGGAGCGCGGCCAGCAGCAGGAGCCAGATCGGGCTCGCCACGTGCGGGAAGGTGGCCGTGATCATCCGGCCCTCTCCAAGGGCTGCTCGAAAGGCTGCAAGCGCTCCTCGACCTCGCCGGCGATGCGCCGGGCGGTGGCGATCCTCTCGCGGGTGAGGTCCTCGCTCACCTCCAGGCGCGCGAACTTGACGAGATCGCAGGCGCGCAGCAGCTCGACCGCCTGGCGCACCATGGGCGCGGGGAGGCGGCCGCTCAGGAGCAGGCGGTGGATCTCGCTGGTCGTGCGCTCCTCGGCGGGGAAGGCGAGCGTCCGCGCCAGGTAATGCCGGAAGGCGAGGCTGAGCGACGTGTGCAGCCGGATCGACGAGATCTCGGTAGTGAGGCGGTCCAGGGCCGCTGCCAGCTCCTCGAACGGGGCCAGGACCGGCCGTGTTTCAGGTTCCTCCCGGGTCTTCCGCTTCCGGAACAGGAGCCATCCCAGGACCGCGCAGGCGGCGGACATCACGCCCAGGGTCCACCAGAACGCCCTTCCAATGGGCAGCGGGACCGGCGGCCTCTCGGGCTTGGGCCGCGGGTTCTTCTCCCCCTTGGGGAGGACCGAGCGCACGGCCAGGGAGAGCCCGGCGGGCGTGGCGGCCTGGACCGTCCGGATCCGGAGCGGCACCGCGATCTGCACGGGCGGCAGCGGCACCTGCCCGGTGCGGAACGCGGCGATCACCAGCCGCTGGCTCCAGGTCGTGTTGGAGACCTTCTGGAGCTCGCCCTTCTCCACGATCTCGGCCTCGCCCCAGGTCGCCTGCCAGGTGGGGAAGCGCGGCTCGGCCACGAGGGTTCCGGGCTTCACCTGCAGGGTGATCGTGGCTACGACCCGGTCGCCCACGGTGGGCTGATCCGGCGACAGGCTCACCTGGACCGTCTGGGCGGAGACGGGGGCGGCCAGCAGGAGCAGAGGAAGAAAGACCTTCATCGTCTCATCCTCTTGCGCCGCTGATCGAAGAAGGCCACGAGCGTCTGGAGATAGGGACGGTCCGTGCGCAGCTCCAGATGATCGACCCCGAGCCGGCGGGTGAGCCGGGAGAGCTCCCTGCGCTCCTGCTCCCGTTGCTCGGCATGCCGGCGGGCCATGCGCTTGCCGTCCACCACGCCGACCTCGCCGGTCTCGGCGTCGCGGATGACCACGGGTCCGGCGCTCGGGATCTCCAGGTCCCGCGGGTCCACGATCTCCAGGACGATCAGGTCGTGGCGGGCCGCGGCGGACTTGAGCGCCTTGGTGCAGGGAGTGTTCACGAAGTCCGAGATGACGAAGAGGACCGCGCGCCGCTTGAGGGTGGCGAGCACGGCTTCGAGGCCGCTCTCCAGATCGGTACCGCCGCGAGCGGGTCGATCGAGCACCTCGCGCACCAGGCGCAGCACGTGGGTGCGCCGGCGCTGGGGAGGGAGGAACAGCTCCAGCCGGTCGGTCACCAGGGCTGCGCCCACCCGGTCCTGGTTGCGCAGGGCCGCGAACGACAGCAGGGCCGCGATCTCCGCGGCCAGCTCGCGCTTGAGGATCGCCCGCGAGCCGAAGGAGAGGCTGCCGGAGACGTCGATCACCAGGAAGAGGGTGAGATCGCGCTCCTCCACGTACTTCTTGACGAACGGGGAGCCCATGCGGGCGGTGACGTTCCAGTCCAGGGTGCGGATGTCGTCGCCGGGCTGGTAGGGGCGCACCTCGGCGAACTCCATGCCGAGCCCCTTGAACACCGAGTGGTAGTCGCCCGCGACCCCCTGGTCCACCAGGCGGTTCGTGGCGATCTCGATGCGGCGGACCTTCTTGAGCAGCTCCGCGGGCAGCCGGGAGGTGCGGGACCCCGCCGATATCGCCGATACCGCCGATATCGTTGCCGCTGTCGGCTTGCGCTTTGCGAAGAGACCGAACATCCGGCTGCCTCGCGGGTTCTAGGGGACCCGGATGCGATCGAGGAGCTTGGCCACGACGGCGTCGGAGGTGACCTCCTCGGCCTCGGCCTCGTAGGTCAGGATGATGCGGTGCCGGAGCACGTCGGCGGCCAGCTCCTTGACATCCTCGGGGATGACGTAGCCGCGCCCGCGCACCAGCGCCAGGGCCTTGGCCGCCCGGGCGAGGAACAGGGTGGCGCGGGGCGAGGCGCCGAAGGCGATCAGGTCCACGAGATCGCGCAGGCCGGCGGCGCGCGGGTCGCGGGTCGCCATGACCAGGTCGAGGATGTACCCCTTCATCTTGGTGTCGAGGTAGACCTGGTCCACCACGCTGCGCAGGGCGAGGAGGTGGTCGCGGTCCACGACCGGGCTCGCCTTGACGCCGCGATCCACGAGCATGCGGTCGAGGATCTCGCTCTCCTCGGACCGGCTCGGGTAGTCGACCCTGAGCTTCATCATGAAGCGGTCGATCTGGGCCTCGGCGAGGGGGTACGTGCCCTCCTGCTCGATCGGGTTCTGGGTGGCGAGCACCATGAACGGCTCGGGCAGCGGCCAGGTCCGGTCGCCGAGGGTGACCTGGCGCTCCTCCATGGATTCGAGCAGCGCCGACTGCACCTTGGCAGGGGCGCGGTTGATCTCGTCCGCGAGCAGCAGGTGGGTGAAGATGGGTCCCTTGCGGGGGAGGAAGTCGCCGGTGCGCTGGTCGTAGATCAGGGTGCCGACGAGATCGGCGGGCAGCAGGTCCGGGGTGAACTGGATGCGCTGGGCGTCGATGTGGAGGGTCTGGGCCAGGGTCTTGACCGCCAGGGTCTTGGCGAGCCCCGGCACCCCCTCGATGAGCACGTGGCCGCGCGCCAGCAGCCCGACGAGCAGCCGGTCGAGCAGGTAGTCCTGGCCGACGATGACCTTGCGCAGCTCGGCCTCGATGCGCTTGAGGGTGAGCGTCTCGCGCTCGACGTCCCGGTTCAGGGTTGAGACATCCAGTTCCATATGTGCTCCCGGGAGACCCTGAGGGTGCAAGGCGAGTGCCACGTAAGTTGTTGACGTTGCCGCACGTTGGGGTGCCAGGAAACGCGCCGTTTCCGGAGCCTTGGGGGCGGGTTTGACGCCAAATTGGCATGATACCTTCTTGCCGTGCGCGGTCCCTCCCTCAAGAAATCCCTGGGCCAGCACCATCTCACCGACGGGGCGCTCTGCCGGCCCCTCGTCCACTTCCTGGAGCCCGCGGGTCAGCGGGTGCTGGAGATCGGTCCGGGGGGCGGGGTGCTCACCGCGGAGCTGCTGGCCGCAGGGGCGCGGGTGTTCGGATGGGAGCTGGACCTCGAATGGGCCGCGGTCCTGCGCCGCCGATTGCCAGATTTGCGGCTGGTTGTCGCGGACGCCCTGGAGATCGAGTGGGGCCGGCTGTCCGCGCCGACCCTGGCCGCCGGGAACCTGCCCTACAACGTCGCGACCGTGATCCTCGAGCGGATGCTCCCGCATCACGAGCGCGTCCCCAGGGCCGCCTTCCTGGTCCAGAAGGAGGTGGCCGACCGGCTGGTGGCGCGCCCCGGGGACGAGGCGTACGGCTCGCTGAGCCTGCTGGTCGCCGCCTATGCCCACGCCCGTCTGCTCGGCCGGGTCCGCCGGGGGAGCTTCCGTCCGCCGCCCAAGGTGGAAGGGGGCTTCGTGGGCTTCGAGCTGCGCGCGCCGCCGCTGCCGCCGGAGCAGATGCCGGAGCTCATCGCGCTGATCCGTCTGGCCTTCAACCAGCGCCGCAAGACGCTCCGCAATGCCCTCGCCGCGGGCTGGGGCCGGGAGCGGGCGGAGGCGGCGCTGGCTGCGGTGGGGCTGCCGGAGAAGGTCCGCGGGGAGGAGCTGGGGCTGGCGGATTTCCTGGAGATCCACCGGGCGGCCCGGCCGCCTGGGGTTGAAACCCCAGGCTAGACGTGTCCAGCCCCTACTGGGCTGGGGATTACCAGTTTTACGCGCTGCACGCGCGACACCCGTCTAGCCTGGGGTTTCAACCCATACCGTTACACACATCTTGGCATTGAGCAGAAAGCCCCGAAAGGGGCGACGGCATGTAGCCCCGGGCTTCAGCCCGGGGTTGGGGGCACAAAAACAACCCTAAGCCCCGCAGGGGCGACGGCATGGGCCAGGGGCGTAAGCCCCGCAGCGGGGCGGGGGGCTCCGGCTCGCGCTCGGGCCT
>JBJMGZ010000299.1:0-3737 GCA_045807605.1 Thermoanaerobaculia bacterium
ATCAGCGTGAAGCCTTCAGGGAAGGGCTGGCCCACGATTGCGCCCAGGCCCTCCTCGTCCGCCAGGTCCACGGGCGCGGGGACGTAGCGCAGCTCCATGGGGTTGAAGATGACGCACCCGGCCGGCGCGCCATCCTTCAGCGCGAGCAGGAGCCGGCCCCGCGGAGGTGCATATTCGCCGGGCAGCGTCCGGAGCTCCGCCTCGAAGCCTTGAAAGCTCAGGTCGATACCGAGCGTCTCCTGATACTCGCGAAAGAGTGCGCGAGCAGCATCGACAGCGGCTGGATCAACGGCATCGGTGATCTCGATCAGGGCTGGCCCTCGTCGGCCTCGCGGCCGTCATTCCTGGTGCCGGCAGTACATGCTGAGGAGCGTGGCCTCCGTGCGTCTGCCGGCCGGAGATCCTGCGAGCCTCCGCAGCAGCGGGAAGAGGAGACCGATCACGCCCGGCGGCACGACCTCGGACTTGCTTGAAACGACAGCGAATTGAAGCAGGTTTCGCGGGAAGCCCTTCGAGGTGACCTTGCCGTCAGCCGCAAGTCCGTAAAGCATGCGGAGACCCTCCTCGAAGGACTGGCTGCCAGGCCGTACTTCCGTGATGAATGTGGTCGTCTCCTGCGTCGGATTGAGGAAGCGGTGGACGGTGTTCGGAACGGCGACAACGCGCTGACCTGCGATGACGGTGTGCCGGCGCTCGTCGAGTTGCACCACCAGGGTGCCCTGCAGCACCTCGAAGGCTTCGGAGAACGAGGGATGACGGTGGGGCTGGTTGCGCCCGCCGGGGCTGAGAACAGTCTCCATCCTGATCAATTCGCCTTGGGATTGCGCGGCGGTGACCAGGAATGTGATCTGGTCCCCCTGCGCCGGATTGATGATCGTGTCCAAGGCCTTTAAGCCCATTTTAGCGCCAGTCGATCGCTGCGGAGGCTTGTTCGAGGAGCGTTGTGCCCTCGAACGAGGCGAGCTCGTCGAGGCGCAGGGAGGCGAGCGCGGCCAGCATCCGAGCGCGGTCCTCCAGCGTATCCGTCGGAGCTTCGAAGCTCTCCAGGTTCAGGGCCGCCGAGCGGATCAGCTCATGCAGGAGGCGGAAGGCTTCGTCGGAAAGATCGCCGCGGTAGAGGTCGAGCCGTCCTCCCGGCCGATAGCGCGGGTAGTCCTCCAAGCCCAGGAAGCGCAGGAACCAGTCGGCGCGGAAGCGGCCGGTGGCGGCGACCAAGCCGGCCCAGTCGGCCATCAGCTCGTCGTGGGCGTGGTTGCGCATGGAGCCGAACAGGCGGCGGGTGAAGTAGTGGGCGCACTCGTGATCGCGCCGGATGGCGAGCGAGATCTCCCGCCACTCCTCCTCGCCGAGGCCCAGGTCGGCCGCGGGCACGGCGCTGTAGGGACCGTCGCTCAGCAGGATGAAGCGGTCCTGGTAGAGCTCCTTGCGCGGGAGGATGCTCTCCATGTGTTCCCCGCCGCGCAGCAGCTCGCGGATGCGCGCCCAGTTGTTGAAGCCGCCGACCATGAGCGCGCCCTGCGGATCGGGCACGGGGGAGGGCTCGTTGCGCCTCCCGAGGGCGCGGACCAGGGCCGCGAATTCCGCCCGGCTGCGCACCAGGAGCACGGGGATGCGGCCGGCGGGGCTCGGATGGATCTCCAACTCGATCGCCTCGGGCCGCTCCAGCTCCAGGCCGGTGGCGCCGGGGAGGTCTTCCGGGGGGACGCCTCGGAGCGTGGCGTCGCGGTAGTCCGCGCTCTGGCTGATGCCTTCGCGGATGGGAAAGCGGAGCTGGGGCAGGTTTTCGGAGAGCACGGCGAAGGCCCCCCGCTCGCGGGATTCCCCGGCCCAGCGCTCCCAGGTGGCCACGAAGGGCTCGTCGGGGAGGGGCAGGACTGTGCCCGGACCGAGCGTTCCCAGGTCGAAGGCGCTCTCCAGGTAGCGGGCGAGCTCGGGTTGAATCTCCCCGTCCATGGGTGTAGCCTACCCGAGCCTGTTCCGAAGTGAATAGGGAAAAGCGAATATGGATCGGCGCACATGGGCAGGTGCTCTCTTCTCTTTCATCGTCGGCGCTTCTTCGCGCTTCTCGCGCTCCCGCTCTGTCTCTCAGCGCCGCTGAGGGCACAGGAGCGGCCCCGGCCGGAGGGGCTGAGCCTCGGCGAGGCGGTCCGGCTCACCTTGGAAAACGATCCCAACCTACGCTTGCAGGAGGCCCGGCTGCGCTCGGCCCGCGGGGCTCTGCTCAGCAGCCGGGGGACGTTCGATCCCGTCGTCAGCTCCAGCCTCACCGAGACCGAGACGGACCTGCCGGTATCGGCCACCCGGAGCCAGAGCCAGGCGCTCGTCGGCAACTCCTTCGGGATCGCGAAGCGCTTCCGCAGCGGGCTGTCGGTCGAGCCCGAGCTGGAGCTGCTGCGCACGGACCCGAGCGGCGTGGGGGCCGTCAACCTCGGGACGTTTTCTTTCACGCTGCGCCAGCCTCTGCTGCGCGGACGCGGCTGGAGGGCCACGGCGGCTCCGGAGAGATCCGCCGAGCGGCAGGTGGCCGCGGGCGAGCTCGACGTCCGGCAGGTCACGGCCGAGCGCATTCTCGTCATGGGGTCTCAGTACTGGCGGGCCCGCGCGGCGGCGCTCAACCTCGAGGTCCTGCGGGAGACCGAGGACCGCGCCCGCGAGCTGCTGGAGACCACCCGCAAGCTGATCGAGGCCGACGTGACGCCCGCGGCCGAGCTGGTGCAGGTGGAGGCGAACCTCGTCGCCTCCGAGACGGCCCGCATCGGCGGCGAGCGCGCGCTGTTCGCGGCGCGGCAGGACCTGGGCCGGGAGATCGGCCTGGAGCGCGCCGCCATCGCCGCCCTGCCCATCCCCTCCGATCCCTTCCCGGCCGTGACGCCGTCCGCCGTCCCGAAGCCGGAGGACGCCGACCGTTTCGTGACCGCCGCCCTGAGGCGCCGATCCGACCTTCTGGCCGCGCGCGAGCGCCGGGACGCTTCCGAGATCCTCCGGCGGGCCGCCGACAACGGTCTGAAGCCGCAGCTCGACCTCGTGGTCACCCCGAGCTACACGGGCCTGGTCGAGGGGACCGACCCCGGCAGCTTCTTCTCTCCTCTCTACCGCAACGTGCCGGGCGCCAACGCCGCGTTCAGCCTCAACCTCGCGTGGCCGACGGCGAACAGCCGGGCGCGCGGCGACCTGGCGCAGCTCGAATCCATCCTCGAGCAGAGCTCCCTGGTGGAGGACCTCGTAGCGCGGCAGGTCGCAGCGGACGTCCCCACCGCCCTGGACGCGGTGAGCCGCAGCGCCCAGCAGCTCGACCGCGCGGCTCTCGCCGTGCGGCTCTTCGAGCGTGCGCTGGTCAACGAGGAGAAGAAGCTGCGCGGCGGCACCTCGACGCTGATCGACGTGATCTCGCAGCGCGACCGCCTCACGGCCGCGCGGCAGGCGGAGGTCTCCGCCCAGCTCTCGCTCGCCCTGGCGCTGCTGGAGCTCCGCTTCGAGACCGGCACGATCCTGCCGGAAGGGCAGGTTGCCGCGGACCCGGCTCTCCTCACGACCGTGCCGTTCCAGGAGGAAGCCCCGTGATCTTCCGCAAGGTGGCGCTCGAGCGCCTCTCTTCGCCCGAGCAGCTCGACCAGCTCATGCAGGTGACGAGCCCGCGCGGCTGGCTGGCCCTGGGCGCTTTCGGCACGCTGCTCAACACCGCTCTCGGTTGGGCGGAGCTCGGCACGATCCCCACGGATGCCACGGGCGAGGGGATC
>JBJMGZ010000300.1:0-4188 GCA_045807605.1 Thermoanaerobaculia bacterium
GATGCGCGAGCGGGTCGAGGACCTCCTCGGCCTCCATCCGGTGCCCACGTCCGTCGGCACCTTCCACCGCTACGGCCTCATCCTGCTGCGCCGCTACGGCGAGCGGGTCGGCCTGCGGCGCGACTTCGCCATCCTCGACACGTCCGACCAGCTCGGCCTGGTCAAGGAGGCGCTCGCGGCCGAGGGATTGTCCGAAACCGCCTTCTCGCCCCGGTCGGTGCTCGCCCAGATCAGCGGCGCCAAGAACAAGCTCATCGAGCCCGCGGCCTACGAGTCCGCCGCCACCAACTTCTTCGAGAAGAAGGTCGCCTCCCTCTACCGCAAGTACCAGGGGCTCCTCGGCCAGGCCTCGGGTGTGGACTTCGACGACCTGCTGACGCTGTCGGTCAAGCTCCTCTCGCACGATGCGGAGGTCAAGGAGCGGATCCGCTACCGCACCCGGTACCTCCTGGTGGACGAGTACCAGGACACGAACCATGCCCAGCTCCGGCTGATCCAGGAGCTGATCGGCCCGGACGGCAACCTCACGGCCGTGGGCGACGAGGACCAGGGGATCTACCGCTGGCGCGGCGCGGACCTCGACAACATCCTCGATTTCGAGAAGAGCTTCCCCGGCGCCGAGGTGCGCAAGCTGGAGCGCAACTACCGCTCCACCCAGACCATCCTCGACGTCTCCGGCGCGCTCATCGCCAACAACATCCACCGCCGGGGCAAGCGCCTGTGGACCGAGCACGGCGCCGGCCCCAAGGCCGAGCTCTACAAGGCCACGGACGAGGGGGATGAGGCCAACTGGATCGTGGACCGCATCCAGAAGCTCCGCCACCACCAACAGTACAAGCTCGGGGACATGGCGGTCCTGGTGCGCACCAACGCCCAGACCCGGGCGATCGAGGACGAGCTGCTCAAGCGCGAGATCGTCTACTCGCTGGTCGGCGGCGTCCGCTTCTACGACCGCGCCGAGATCAAGGACCTGGTCGCCTACCTGCGGGTGCTGCGCAACCCGCGGGACAACTTTTCCCTGGGCCGGATCATCAACCAGCCGCCGCGGAGCATCGGCAAGTCCACCCTGGAGCTGCTGCGCGACCGCGCGGTGCAGCTCGGCCAGCCGATCTGGGACGTCGTCTACCTGGACGACCTGGGCACCCTCCCGGCCCGCAGCGCCACGGCCCTGCGCAGGTTCCGCGATTTGATCGTGGGCCTCCAGGAGGCGTCCCGCGACCTGCCGCTGCCCGCTCTCCTCGACCGGCTGCTCGACGACACCGGCTACGCCAAGCTCTACAACCAGGACGATCCGGACGACCTCGCCCGGCTGGAGAACATCCAGGAGTTCCTCTCCGCGGCCCAGGAGTTCACGGAGGCGAGCAGCTACAACCAGGGGGACGAGGACCTCCTGACCGCCTTCCTCGACCACGTGGCCCTGGTGACGGACCTGGACTCGCTCCAGGTGGAGAAGGGGGTCTCATTGATGACCCTGCACAGCGCCAAGGGCCTGGAGTTCAAGGCGGTGGTGGTCGCCGGCCTGGAGGACGGGCTCCTGCCGCACTTCAACTCCCAGGGAGCCCGGGAGGACATCGAGGAGGAGCGGCGCCTGCTCTACGTGGGCATGACCCGGGCGCGGGAGAAGCTGTATCTCTCCTGCTGCCGGAGGCGCCGCATCGCCGGCCGCTACCAGGACCAGATGGAGTCGCCGTTCCTCCAGGAGCTGCCGGACCAGCTCGTCGAGGTCCACCACAGCCCCGACCTCTACATGGGCGGCCGGATGCCCGAGCGCGCCCAGAGCATCTACTCCTTCTTCGGCCAGGCCGCGCCCCCGCAGGCGGCGCCGGCGCGCTCCTCTTCCTTCCAGCCCGCTCCCCGTCCCTCGTCTCCCTCGCCCTACACTCCGCGCCCCCAGCCGAGCGGCCGCGTCGTGGTGCCCGAGCCGGACGAGAGCGCCGTGCCCCGGCGCCCGATCAAGCGCGGCAGCCGCGTCCGCCATCCCACTCTCGGCGCCGGAGTCGTCCTGGAGATGGAGGGTCAGGGCGAGGAGATGAGGCTCACCGTCTTCTTCGAGAAGGCGGGGAAGAGGAAGCTGGTCGCGAAGTTCGCGAACCTGGAGATGCTGTAGAGGCTACCGCCCCCGCCGGCGGGCGAGGTAGTCGTCCCGAAGCAGGCCGAAGAGGTAGTTGTCGATGCGGCGGCCGCGGAGCTTGAAGTAGCCCTTGAGGTGGCCTTCGCGCTGGAAGCCGTTCTTCTCCAGGACGCGCTGCGAGCCCAGGTTCTCGATGGCGCAGCGGGCTTCGACCCGCTCGAGGAGGGTGTTGAGGAAGAGGTCGTCCAGGAGCACCTGCAGAGCCTCGGTCATCACGCCCTGCCCCTGGTAGCCGGTCGTGAGCGCGTAGCCGACCTCGGCGAGGCCGTGCTCCCAGTTGCTCACCACCAGCGTGATCCAGCCCGCCGCGTCGCCGTCCACCTGCACGATCCATTGGAACTTCTCGCCCCGGCCCCGGTAGAGGTCGGGCATCCGCTGGCTCGCCACGTCCGCCCGGAGCTGCGCCGTCGGCAGCTCGTTGAGCGGCTGGTAGCGCCGGACGCTCGGCTCCGCCCGCCATTGGCGCAGCAGCTCCGCGTCCCGCGGCACCGCCGGCCGCAAGGTCACTTCCTGAGGTTGGATGCGCTCCATGAAGGCCATACGACTATTTTAGCCCCTCACCCTTGGACGGGACCCGGCGCCTTCCGGTTCCCGGTTCCGCCGAATTGCAAAGGGTGCGCCCGTCAGGCTTCCGGGTGTGGCTCGAGGGTGTCCGGGCGCGGCTTGAGATCGCGGAGCACGGGCAGAAGCGCCAGGAGGATCATGTAGCTGTAGCCCTGCACGAAGAGGAAGAGGAAGGGCAGGGAAATCCACATCCTGTGGATCACCGCGTAGACGAAGCAGGAGAGGAAGTACAGGGCCAGGGCCAGCTCGATCCAGAGCGAGACGTTGCGGCCCGAGCGGTAACGCTTCTTGAGCCAGTCCTCCCCCTCGCGCTCGATGCGGTACTTGGGAGTGCGGTGGAAGGTGCCGCCGCGCTGGAACAGCCCGGAGAGCACCGCCCGGGCATTGTTGACCGAGAGGCCGATCCCCAGCCCCATCACCGCCGGCAGGTAGCGCACCTGCGCTCTCCACCCCAGGCCGGCCGCGGACTGGCTCGCCAGGTAGAAGACCAGGACCGATGTCGTCGCCGAGAGGAAGAGCGGCAGGTCGATGACCAGCATGTCCCACCAGGTGGCCTGGCTGCGGATCAGCATGGCCGGGAAGATCAGCAGCGCCATGACCACCATCAGGGCATAGCTGGCGTTGTTCGTCAGGTGGACGAAGGCCTCGAACTTGACCCGCCAGGGCAGCGGCGCGCGCAGGATCCGTCCCAGGAGCTTGCGGCCGGTCTGGATCGAGCCCTTGGTCCAGCGGTACTGCTGCCCCTTGAAGCCGTTGATGTCCACCGGCAGCTCCGAGGGCACCGCCAGGTCCGGCAGGTAGAGGAACTTCCAGCCCGCGAGCTGCGCCCGGTAGGAGAGGTCGAGGTCCTCGGTGAGCGTGTCGTGCTGCCAGCCGCCCGGCGAGAGGATGGCCTCGCGCCTCCAGACCCCGGCCGTGCCGTTGAAGTTGAAGAAGCAGCCGCCCCGGTTGCGCGCCGTGTGCTCGATGAAAAAATGGCCGTCCAGGAGGATCGCCTGGGCGCGGGTGAGCAGCGAGTAGGCGCGGTTGATGTGCGCCCAGCTCCCCTGCACCATGCCCAGCTTCGGATCGGAGAAGTGCGGCACGGCCTGCCGGAGGAAATCCGGCTGCGGCACGAAGTCGGCGTCGAAGATCGCGATCAGGTCGCCGCGGGCGCGCTCGAGCCCGGCTTCCAGCGCTCCGGCCTTGAAGCCGCGGCGGTCGGTCCGGTGGAGGTGGTGGATGTCGATGCCGAGGCGGCGCTGCTCTTCCACCACCCGGGCGACGATGCCGGTGGTCTCGTCGGTCGAGTCGTCGAGGACCTGGATCTCCAGCCGGCCGCGCGGGTAATCGAGCCGGCAGACGGCTTCGATGAGCCGCTGGGCCACGTACATCTCGTTGTAGAGTGGGAGCTGCACCGTGACCACGGGCCACTCCGGCGGATCGGCAGGGCGGGGCGGCATGCGCCTGCGGGTCCGCAGGTACACCAGCACCAGGGCCAGGCGGTGCAGGCC
>JBJMGZ010000301.1:0-11243 GCA_045807605.1 Thermoanaerobaculia bacterium
GGGAGATCTCTTCGACTTCGAGGATCGGGAGGTCCTTGGCCAAGCGATCGCGGGATACCAGGAAAGCAGAGTCGATTTTTCCGACTGCCTCATCGGAGCAAGGCGCGTTCCAGGGGGGCACGAACGACGTATACGTTTGAGCGTGCGCTCGACCAGAAGCAGGGCTTCACGCGACTGGTTTAGGCACTGAGGGCTTGATCCCATGACCACCAATCCCCTGCCCCCTTCGACCTCAGCCCCCGCACCTCGCCGGCGCGGCTGCGGCAAACCCATCCTCGTCCTCCTCGTGCTCGCGCTCGTAGCGGCTGGCGTCATCGCGCTCTGGGCCTGGATCACCTTGAGCTGGGACTACGCCGACGGCGAACGGGCGGGCTTCGTCCAGAAGTTCTCCAACAAGGGATGGATCTGCAAGACCTGGGAGGGCGAGCTCGCCATGGTCAACCTCCCGGGCGCCCTGCCGGAGATCTTCTACTTCACCGTGCGCGACGACGCCGTCGCCCAGCGCATCAACCAGACCATGGGCCAACGCGTGACCCTGCACTACGAGCAGCACATGGGCGTGCCCACTTCCTGCTTCGGAGAGACCGACTACTTCGTGACCGACGTGCGGCCCGTGAAGCCCTGAGCCCGGCCCATCAGGAGCCCGCCCGCCTCGCGCGCCGGCGATGCAGCCCGGCCGAAATGAAATTGTACGAACCGCCCAGAGCCGCCGCGCTGATCGCCGTGCCGACCGAGGCCTGCCCCGTCTGAACGAAGTGCGGAAATCCATAGAGGGCGAGCGGGATGTAAAGCACGACAGCCGTGACAATACCCGGCGAGTACGCGCGAGTGCGCAGGCTCGCCCGCATGTGGAAGAGCGCGTTCGCGAAGAGCAGCGCTACCACCGTCAGCCACAGCGCCGCTCCGCGAGGGGTCAGGCCCATTTGAGGGATCAGCAGGCAAGCCGCGACGAGGAGCGCGTTGACCCCGACCGCAAAGCGCGGCGTGAAGCTCCTGGCTGCGTCAGGGCGGTACTTGCGGTACCACTCCGAGAAGCCACCCGGGAACACGAACTCCTCGAAGATGTGTGCGGCGGCGCAAAGCGCGGGAGCCCAGACGAGCGCCCGGTCAGACAGGATCGGCTGCATTCCCGGCATTGTACTTCGTATCCGGCGTGCGGCGCGGTGCCGCTTCGAGCCGGATCAGCTCGGAGCGCACGATTCCAATGGGCCGGATCGTGTAGATCTCGTTGTTCATCTCATGGATCTCCGCGGGAGCCTGTAGATCTCCGCTCGAGGAGCTGTAGCAACGTGAATCCTCCTCTAGCAATGCTAGAGCGCCTCTTAGCATGGCCGGAACGCCTCTAGCAATGCTAGAACGCCGTTAGCATTGCTAGAGCCGGTCTAGCAATGCTAAGAGCTCGTCTAGCATTGCTAGAAACGGAGATAGCAATGTACCGCCTCTTTTTAGATTGCTAGAGCCGAAATAAGAATGCTAGAGCGCGTCCGAGAGTGCTATAGGCCGAATCGAGAGCGGAAAACGGCGTGCGGAATTGCTAAAGCTCTCCTGGCCCTGCTAGACGCGCAAGCGCAGGAAGAAGGCCGAGGCCGAGTAGCAGGCCGGAACGGCGGCCTGACAACCCATCTCCCGCAGCAGGTCGCGAAGGGGGGCTTCGGCCCCCCCTTTTGCTCATCACTACATCTTGGCCTTCTTGCCGTATAGCGGCTCGGCGACTTCGACCGCGCCGAACAGGGAGTTGCCCTGACCGTCCTCCACCGAGTAGAAGAGCTTGCCGGCTGTCGCGGGGGACACCGCCAGCTTGACCCGGCCGTTCTTGTCGGCGTAGCGGTTGACGAAGATCTCGTCGCCTCCCCGGGGGCTCGCCTTCCACAGGCCGACGAGGGCTTCGGCGACGGGATTGCCCCGCTCGTCGAGCACCGTCAGGAAGAGCTCGCAAGGGCCGGCGCAACGCCGCAACTGCAGGTCCAGGTCGAACCTGAGCTTCAGCGGATTGCGCCGGCGGACCTGGAGGTCGGGGTCTCCCAGCAGGAGGTACATCCAGGCGTTGCCCGAGCCGGACAGCGCCGCCATCTGCGCCTCGGCGCGCTCGATGGCCTGCGACTGGGTGACGAGCCCTTCGTCATAGACCGCCTTGAACATCCACTTGTCGAGCACGTGGTTCTGATCGGTCGCGGAAGGCACCGTTGCGCCGTAGTAGGAGACCGCGCCCCGGTTCGGCTGCTCCATCCAGATCTCGGAAATGGAGTCGCTGGTGGAGAGGCCCGTGTTGCTGCAGGCGAAGGACCAGACCACGGGAGACCTGGCCACGGCGTTGGCCAGGCTCGTCACGTCCCCGGAGTCGTAGGCCTCGTTGGCCAGGTTCCAGCCGGGGATGGCCGTCTCGTCCTCGCTGCCATGGCCGCGGTAGGCGAGGACTCCGACGCCGGAGTCGACCCGGGCGTTGATGTTCGAGTCGATGACCCCGGCAACGCTTCCGTAGTAGGTGGTGAAGACCGGCTTGACATCATAGGACGCGGTACGCACCGTCTCGTGAGCGCCGACGTACTTGCCCGGCGCGCCTTCCCGGTGCGCCCAGAGCCCCACCTTGTCGTAGCAGCAGAACAGGCTCGGATGATCCTCATAGGCGAGGATCTTGGCGATCTGGTTGGCGGCGTCGGCTTCGCCGTCCACGGACAGCCGTCCGACATAGACCTCCTCGGCGAGGTCGTCCCCGCTCGGCGAGCCGTACAGGTCGTCGGTCGGGTCGCCGGTTGGAGCCGTGCAGAGCGGGATCTCGTCCACGTCCCCGACGAGCAGGGCGTACGCGTCCCGCCAGGCCGGCACGCCCGCTTCCCAGGTGGCGATCGCGCCGCGGATCTGGCCGCACGTCGAGCCGATCTGGTCCAGAGCCCTTTGCGTGACCCGGAAGCCGCGGGCCTTCTTCTGCGCCACGAAGGGAGCCAGCTCGTCCGCGTAGCCGGCGTCGGGATAGAGGATCAGGAACTCGGCGTCGTAGTAGTTGAGCTCGATCGGGAAGCGCTCCCTGACCACGTCCCAGTTGAGGAACGCCAGCTCGGCCAGGCGGCCGCGCTCCCGGGTCATGGGCTTGCTCTCCAGGCGCTCGCCGGCATGCCGCACGGTGTAGCGGGCATGGGCCGCCACCCGCAGCTCGCCGGTGGCCGGGTTCCAGCGGACCGGCCAGACCTCGCCCTGCGCCGCCGGGATCGAGCGCAGCCGGGGTGTGACCCGGCTCTCCTCGCGGCCTTCGGCCGCGGGCCAGAGGCCCTGCGAAGCATAGATCTTCTCGTCGCGGACGAACCGCTCCGGGGAGCTCACGTTGGCGTCGAGCTCGGGCACGACCTGGGGCCAGACCAGAAAGCCGGGCAAGCTCCGGACGTCGATCAGCTCGGCCTCGAGGGTCGCCTGCCGGGCGTCGGTGGGAACGGCGAGGTCGAAGCGGAAAACCGGCAGGTCCGGAGCGCCGGTTTCGTCGATGCTCCCGAACCCGGGGATCTCGATCTGCTGGTAGGTCCTCCCATCCGGGCCCTGCTTCTCCTTCACCCAGAACCCGTGGATGGCGAGGTCGAAGGTCGTCTTCGTCTCATCCGAGGCGTTCTGGTTCACGACCACGTCCACCGGCGTGCCCGGCGGCTTCCCCGGATCGAGCTGCGTCCAGGTGCGGCCGTCGGCCGGCTTCTCCGGAGGCCTGGTGTAATGGTGGCAGGTGGCAGCGAGGACCAGCGGCCCCGCAATGAGAGCCAGGCTCAGGCAGCGAGCGAGCTTCGCGTTCATTTCGATCTCCTTGTCGTGTGACTTCTTCCTTGACAAGGAGAGGTTCGCCGCCAGGGGCTTGCTTCTGACAAGCCGACGACCCGTCAGACCTGGTCCGGGTCCTGCAAGAGAGAAACGGCGAGGGGCCGGAGGGAGCGACAGAGACCCGCAACGGCGCCCCTCACTTGCGATGCGAGGAGGAATGAGAATGATCCATCAACGCCGCCATCAATACCGATTGCTGCTCCTGGCCGTCCTCGCGGCGGCCCTCTCCCTGACCGCCTGCGGCGGGGACTCCGGCAACACGCCGGCCTCCGCAGGGGAGCAGACGGTCCAGGTCAAGGTCACGGACGACCATATCCAGATGCCGACCGAACTGCCTTCCGGCATGGCGATGTTCGAGGTCACCAACTCAGGAACCCACGAGCACAGCTTCGGGATCACGGGACCGGGCGGCGACAAGGTGCTGGAGAAGACTCTCCAGCCCGGCGAGAGCGAGACCCTCGAGATGACGCTCGACGCCGGCACCTACCGGATCTACTGCCCCGTCGACCAGAAGCACGGCGATCCCATGCAGTTGGCGCTCAACGTCAAGGACGACGCCGCGCACGGTTGATCCGCGTCAGCGGTTGTACGGCCACTCGTTGATCCAGCGGAAGCCCCGGCTGACCAGCCGGTAGCTCGACTCGTCCCTCCGGCGAAAGCGCGCGCGGACTTCCTTGCCGTCGATCTCGCCCTCCAAGGCCAGGATATCGGCGCCGGCCAGCCGGTACGAGACACGGGCCTTCCAGGCCGGATCGTCGTACTTCGTCAGCACGAACCCGCGCGATCCGGGCTCCCGCTTCAGCTCGTAGTACCGGACGCGCGTATCCTGGGCGCGCTGGATGCCGATCGCCCCGGGCCATTCGAAGGTCAGGCGGCGCCACACCTCCGCATCCGTGACCAGCAACGGCCGGTCCACTCCGTCGATCGCGAGCGCCTCGACCTCCCAGACGCCGTAGAGACGCGGCCGGGGCGCTCCCCCGTACTCGCGGTAGTCCTCCCAGGCTCCGTGCAGAAAATTCCAGGTGATGAACAGGACGAACGCCATGCGCAACGCGAGGGCCGCCCAATGGTGCTTGCGCTCCGCGAAGAGCGGTCCGCGTGCGGACGGCGGCACCGAGCGGTTGAGCACCAGCAGGTTCGCGAGCCGCTTCAGATCGGGAACGGCCAGGAACACGGCCATCAGGAGAAGGTGCGACGAGTAGAGCTTGACCGGCACGTCGTAGCTGAAATTGATCATCACCACATTGCTCATGACGCCGATGCACACGAGCGCGCCGAGCAGAGTGGTGCGGCGGAAGGTCAGGAGCAGCCCGCCCAGCATCTCGGCCGCGCCCGTGAACGCCATATAGGCGAAGGACGCCCCCATGAAAGTCCAGACGAGCCCCATGGGCGAGGCGTCGCCGATCGGCTGCAGGAGCTTGCCCGGCCAGGGCGCGGCCATCTGCGCGGGCACGACCTTGGACGCTCCGTAGAAGATCATCGCCGTGGCGAGCACGAAGCGGACGTAGACCCGCAGCCACTCGTGCAGCCGCGCGTCGCTCGGCCGCTCGCGATCCCGCCACCGGAAGAAGGAAATCGCCGTCCAGACGGCCGCGGCAGCCAGCGCGAGGACCAGGAAGCCGTAGAGCTGCACGTAGTTGTAGGTCGTGTCGCCGCTGCCCGCGGGCTGGAAGCGGACCGGGACTCGGAACAGCCGCTCCCCCACCCACGGCACGGCTTCGTTCCACAGATCCGTGTACGGCTGCTCGATCATCTCGCCGACGATCGGGATGACGTTGACGGGGAACGGGAAGCAGTAGAGGAGCACGTAGACGAACAGAACCCGGAAGAGGAATCGCTTCGCCGTGTTCATGGGCATTCCAGGGCCACCGGCTCGACCGTCTCGGCCGCGGCGGCGAACGCCGAGGCGGCGGAGCCGTGGGCTCGAAAAGCTTCAGGCCAGGAGGTGGAGGGCACCCTCCAATTCTAGTCCAGGTCCTGCGCGATATCCCGCAGCTCGGCCCGGAGCGCCATCTGCTAGGCTCTGGAAATGCGACGGCTCCTCCTTCTGCTGCTCCTCCTGATCCCCCGAACCGTCCAAGCCGAGGAGGCCGACGTCATCGTCGAGCTCCGGGCCGGAGGCTCCGATCTCCGGGCCCTCGCCCAGGCTCAGACCTCCGCCATCCGCGGAAGCCGTGCCCTGGGGGCGACGGAGGTCGCGGGGCTGTCCCACTTCCCCCTTCTCCACCTGCGGCTGCCCGCGGACCGGGTCCGCCAGCTCGCGGCTCTTCCGGAGGTGCGGGCGGTCTATCCCAACCACCGCGTGACCGCGGCGCGGGCCGAGGGCGGCGCCCTGATCGGCTCTCCCCAGCTTCGGTCGAAGTATCGCGCGCGCGGCAAGGGCGTCGGCGTGGCGGTCTTCGACACCGGGGTGGATGCGAGCCATCCCGAGCTCGCGCGCCACGTGGTCGCGGGGATGGACTTCATCGGCGACGAGCCGTTCGCGGACCGCAACGGCCATGGCACGGCCGTGGCGGGCATCGTCCACGGCATGGCCCCGGACGCGCACATCCTGAGCTTCAAGGTGCTCGACGACGAGGGCAACGGCACGGAGTGGAGCGTGCTGGAGGGCTTGAACGCGGTCTATGCGAACCGGACCGCCTTCGGCGGCATCCATGTGATCAGCGCGTCGATCGTCTATGCCGGCCCGGTCGACGAGGACTGCGACGCGTTCATCCCGGAGAGGCCGGCCTTCGACCTCCTGGAAGAGGCCGGCGTGCTCGTGGTCTTCGCCGCGGGCAACGACGGCTTCCGCGACGGCATCTCGGAGTTCGCCTGCCATTCCAAGGTGATCGCGGCAGGCGCGGTCTACGACGCGGACATCGGCCCCTCCCACCACGGCTTCTGCGACGACCCCACGACGCAGGCGGGGCAGCCCACCTGCTACTCGAACTGGGGCGAGCCGCTCGACGTGCTGGCGCCGGCCGAGGTCGCCTGGACCACGGCGTCCGGCGGCGGATACACCGGGTTCGGGGGCACCTCGGCCGCCACGCCCTACGTGGCCGGCATCCTCGCGCAGCTCCGATCGAAGTTCCCCAAGGCCAGCGCGGCGAAGATCCGCTCCGCGCTGATCTCCACCGGCACCCCGGTGATCGGCCCGAACGGCCTCACGCGCAACCTGATTTCCGGGCCGGCCGCTTACAAGAAGCTCAAAAAGGCGCGCTGATCAGCCTTGCGGTTGGCATGGATGGTCGCCGGGAGTGAAGACGTCGGTCAGGATGTAGTCGTCGGCGATGCCGGCCCTGAGGGCGAAGGGCTGTTGCGCGCCAGACCTTTCGAGCCCGTACATCGATTCCAGCGTGCGCAGGAGATTGACGTGGGTGACGCCGTTGCCCTCGTCGTAGCAGCCGGGCTGGATGGAAGCTCCCGCCAGGACGGTGACGATGCGGTTCCGTTTCGCCGGCTCCGCAGCCAGCGGATCGGTCAGGCCGGCAGGCCCATGATCGTTCTCGTCGAAGGTGAGGATGAGCAGGCTGTTGTGTTCCTTGGCCCATCGGTAGTACCCGCCGAGGTTCTCCTCGAGCCATCGATCGCCGGCCCGGATGCTGCCCGCCGTGGACCCGTTGTGCATGTCATTGACGAGGTCCGGAATCACGAAGGAAAGCGTGGGAAGAGAGCTGTAGTCCGTCCGCGGGAAATCCTCGAACCGGAGATTGGACGAGGCGGCGCTCGTGAAGTTGGGCACGTTGGAAAAGCTGACCCAGGGGACATGCTTGCGGGCATAGCGCGCGGATTTCGTGACACTCGAGCCGATCGCCGGCAGTCCCTCGGAGTACCCTTTGAAGCTGAGGCCGGAGCCGATCAGCCGCTCTCCCAGGTTCCTGGTGGCGAAGGGGATCGAGGGGACCCGGTCGAAGTATCCGACGTTCTGGTTGCTGCCCGAGAAGAGCCAGAAGTAATTGCCCTGGCTGTGGTGCTCCTCGCCAAACATGCGGGTGAGGTTGGCGCCCTCGGCCTTCAACGTGCCGTTGATGTAAGGCGCGGCCGGGCTGCCGATGATCTGCTCGTAGTCCTTGTTCTCCTCCACGACGATGACGACGTGGTCGTAGACGGGGAGCCCCACAGGCCACGGGATGCGCGCCGGAGCCTTCGCCTCCAGCGCCGCCGGAGGTATCGAAGGCGGCCGGATGATGCCGCAGGACAGGAGCACGAGGCCCATGAGGACGAGACCGGGGGCGAAGCGTTTCATGGCGATGAAGCCTCCTGCCTGAGTAGGACGGACCTCGGCTCTCAAATCCGTTCCAATGGGCGGTATTCGGCAGGCACCTGCCAAGGCGCTCAGGAGGGCTGGAAGACCCAATACTTCAGGCCTCGCTTGGTCCGCGGCCGCAGCCCGAAGCGCTTGTCCGGCGCTCTGCCGTCGCGGATCAGGCCGAACAGATCTGACAGCACCGAGCGGTTGTCGCCGTAGTACGAATGCCCCAGGAAGCTCGTATCCACGGCGGATACCTCGATCGTGTCGAAGTTCCGGAGCACGACGATGTCGGGTCCTGAATCGCCGGCGCGGGGCAGGCCCCCGTGAATCTCCCGCGAGAACTGCAGGGCCTTGTCCCTGGAGGATGCGTACAGGGTCGTCCGCTTTCCGGGCTTCGAGAATTCGCTCGCGATCTGCCGGAAGGTATCGGCATCGATGTCGGGCGCGGTCAGGACGATGTGCCCGAACAGGGGCTTGGAGCTTCCGGTCATCCTGGCGCCGATCCGCTGAAGCGCGGCCGTGAGAGGGCGGTTCCCCATGCTGTGCGCGATCAGATGAATTTCCCTGGCCCCTGACCGGGCAGCGACTTCGGACAGGAACTTCTCCAGGTGAGGAGCCGTCCACTCGGCATTCGTCTCGTCGGCGTGATAGGCCGTCTTGGAGAGGGAGGCCTGCGAGGGCCAGCTATAGGTGATCGGCGCGCCATCGAACCCGAGGTCGTAAGCCACCTGGGCTGTACGCAGGACCGCGTCGGTGAACGATACGTCGAAGCCATGGATGAAGACCAGGGCTTCCTTGCCTTCAGACTTCTGCACTGCGGACCGGAGGCGGCCGAAGAATACGTTGGGGGGCATGGGCGTCAGGCCGAGCAGGACCATGTGCTTCGAGGGATCCGCGCGGAATTCGAGCTTCCAGATGGATGGCCGTTCCACCTGTCCCATCCTGTGGTCCCGCGGAATGCTCACCTCGCATGTGCCCAGGCGGAGGGTTCCCGACCGAGCCCGGCCGCCCCCGAAATACCTCTCAGGATCTTCAGGGCCGCCCGGGCTCGTCTCCGCCCGGTCCGTCCCGTAAAAGACCGTCCGGCGCACGAACTCCTCTTCCTTGCGATTCGGGTCTTCGATGCGCTCCGGCGCGACGACGTTGAAGGAAAACTCGGCGATCTCTTTTCCTCCCGCCAGGACCTCGGCCCGATAAACGCCCGCTTCCCACGCCGCCGTATCCGGAGCCTTGAAGAAAAGATAGGGGCTCCCGCCGGCCTCCACCGCCTTTTCCTGCTCCGCCAGCGCCTTCTCACGCGGACCGTACCAGGCGATCCTCACCGATCGGCCGGCCGGTACGTTGCCGGCAGCGATCGCTACATAGATGGGCTCGCCCGCACTGAAGCGATCGCCTTGCCGATCCTCGGCAACGCTGCCGTCCGGATCCAGCGCGCTTCCGATCGCGGCAGGGCCGAAGGCCGCCCGCTCTTCGCTCGCTCCTGAACACGCGGTCACTCCGAACGATACGAAGATGAGCGCGGCACCGAGCAATTTCCGCAGAGTGGAAGCCAGCTCCCGGTTGTGAACGTACATTGGAGGGAGATTATATAGCGGGTTACAATGAAGACGCCATGCAAGCAGCACGAACGATGCGCCGGCGAGTCGCTTTGGCTGGTGTCCTCCTCGCCGCCGTGGCGGCCGCAGGGCTCTGGTTCGTCCATATCCGCCAGGGCAATCTGGCGCGCGGCCGGACGGAACGCGGCGTGCTGCAGCCCGGCTCGCCGCGGAGCTGGTGGGTCGCGATGGAACGGGACGAGCACGCAGAGGTCGTGGTGAGCTCGGATCATGCCGCGATCTCGGCGCGTCTGGTCGATTCCTCCGGCGAGCTGCGCCGAATGCTGCCTGCCGATGACTCGGGGCTCCTGGTCCTGCGGTGGACTTCCGACCGCGAGGGGCGCTGGCGGATCGAGGTCGATCCTGGCGCCGATCCTGGCTCGGGCTCCAGCCCCGTCGAGTACTCGATCGAGCTGACCGCCGTGCGCGCTGCCACGGCGCAGGACCGCCTCGACTGGGAGGCGGAAGCAGCCGACGAGCAGGTGCGGCAGGCTCTCGCCGGCAGCGGCGGCGATGGCGACCGCGCCCTCGACCTGCTGCCGCGCGCCGTTGCCACCCGGGAGAAGCTGCTGCGGGGCGATCCCCGAAGACTGGCGAGGTACCTGAACGATCTCGCAACCGGCCTCGCGAGAGGTTGTGACGCCACGCCGGAGCGCTGGAGGAGCTCCGAGTCCCTCCTGGTCCGAGCCTCCAGGCTTTACGAAAGCAGCGGGCCTGCCCCGGCGCCGGAAGCTGCGGAGACGCTCGCGAACCTGGCGATCGTCGCCTCGTTCCAGGGCCACTGGGACCAGGCCGAGCGGTTTCAGCGGCGCGTCCTCGATCTGGACCGGAAGCATCTTCCCCCGGACGACCTGGAGTTCGGCTACGACCTCGTAGGACTGGCCTCCACCCGGTTCGAGCAAGGCCACTACTCGGAGGTGGAGCCCCTCCTCTCCCAGGCCCTGGAGATCTCCCAGGCCGCCGATCCACCAGACGGCTATCTCATCGCCGACGTCTTCAACCGGCTCGGCGAGCTGCACCGAGCCCTCGGTAGCTACGGCGACGCGGAAGAGTCTTTCGACCAGGCCTATCGTCAGGCTCGCGAGTCGCTCCCCGAGGGGGATCTCTTCTTCGCCGACCTCGCCAACAATCTTGCCGGCATTCACAGAGACCTGGGAGAGCACTACAAGTCGGAGCTGCTCCTGCAGCGAGCTCTGCAGCTTTGCGAAGCCTCCGCCGCCTGCTGCCCCCGGCGCCTGGCCTCGGCGCGGCTCAACCTGGCCGAGATCCTCCGGATTCAAGGGGATTTCGAGCGAGCCGGCCCTCTCTACTCCAGCGCCCTGGCCCTGGCAATGTCCTCCATGGCCGAGGACGATCCTGGATTGGCGATGTTCCTCAACCAGCAGGGGCTCTTTTTCGCGGAGCAGGATGACCGCGAGCAGGCCATCCTCTTCTACGAGGAAGCCCGGGCCGTGACGGAACGGGCCTTCGGCCGCGAGCATCCCATGGTGGCCCTGAGCATTCAGGACCTCGCCCGCCTGCACATGGCCGCGGGCCGGCCCGCGAAAGCCGAAGCTCTGTACCTGCAAGCGCTGGCCATCCGCCGGAGCCGGCTAGGCGAGCGCCATCCGGAAACGGCC
>JBJMGZ010000302.1:0-9417 GCA_045807605.1 Thermoanaerobaculia bacterium
CTAGACTGCGGATTGTTGTCGTTCCCAGCCGCGATTCGGCATGGCTTCGAGGGAAGGAGGTGCGAGGGGTAGGAGCCCTGAAGTTCCAGATGCCGCGGAGCCATCCATCCTGGAGAGGCTCCAAAACAAAAAGCGGCCCGACCATGAGTTCGCAGCTCATGCCCGGGCCTGATCCCGCACAAGGAGGACCTTATGCGAGACTCCGATCAGTCTATCAGTCCGTCGTCCCGCAAGGCATTCAATTCCGAGCTCCTGCAACGCATCGGCGAGCGCGACGAGCCGGTGACCGCGGCGGAGGCCGACGTGGCCGGCCCGTGGGCGGTCGAGGCGATGCCCGGCGTGGGGTGGGGTCTGTTCCGCGCCGGCGCAGGAGCGGTGCGGCAGCTCCGGCCCTACGGGGTCTTCCGCGACCGCGCGGTGGCGCTGCTGTTCGCGGCCGTGCTGCCCGTTGTTCCAGATGCGCTCGCGCGACACGGCGATCCTGCTGCACCTGCGCGGCAGTGAGCCCCTACGACCCGCTCGTGTTCATCGCGGTCCCCTGCGTCATCGCGCTCTCCTCGCTCCCCGCGATCCTCCGTCCGGCCTGGCGGGCGGCGAAGGTCGATCCGTCGTCGTCGTTCCGGACGAGCTGAGCGGTCAGCTCCCTCGCCAGCCGCTCGACCTCGGGCCGGCGGAGGAGGCTGTAGTGGTCTCCGGGCAGGAGGGTCCGGTCGAGGCCGGCCGGGACGAGCCGGCTCCAGGCGTCGAGCGCGGCGGCGCAGGAAGCGGCGGTCGCCTCGGAAACCCAGAGGGTGAGGCGGCCGGTGTAGGGCTCGGGCGCGTAGGCGCGGCTCGCCTGGAGGTTGGCGGCGAAGGTGGCGAAGAGCGGCTCGATCTGGGCCAGGCCGAAATCGGCGGGCAGGAGGCCGGCGGTGTGGCCGAGGCGGACGACGTGTGCGAGCTTCTCCTGCTCCGGCAGGGAGCGCAGCTCTTCGGGGGAGATCCCGACATTGGAGCCGAGCAGGCGGGCCATGTCCTGTGCGAACGAGGCCACGAGCTCCTCGTCCGTGGCCGGCGCGTCCGCGGTCTCCGGCGGCAAGGCGTCGATCAGCGCGAGGAGCTCGGTCTCCTGCCCTTCCGCCGCGAGTTGCCTCGCCATTTCGAAGGCGATCAGGCCGCCCATGGACCAGCCGCCGAGCCGGTAAGGTCCCTGCGGCTGGACCCGGCGCACCTCGGCGAGGTAGCGGGCCGCCATCTCTTCGACGCTCTTCGCGTGCGGCCGGTCGTCTGGAGTCTGGAGGGCATAGAACGGCTGGTCCGGCGCGAGATGGCGGGCGAGGTCGAGATAGCAGAGGACGTTGCCGCCGATCGGATGGACGCAGAAGAAGGGAGCCTGATCGGTGTCCCGATTCGTGGCGGGTTTGATGGCGACGAGAGAGCCGCGTCCCTTCCGGCCGGCCGGGTGGCCGCCGGAGGTCTCGGCGAGCGCCGCGAGGGCTTCCAGGGTCGGAGCGGAGAACAGGGCTGCCAGAGGGAGGGTCTTGCCGAGCCGTTTCTCGATCCGGGCCATCAGAAGGACGGCGAGGAGGGAGTGGCCGCCGCGTTCGAAGAAGTTGTCGTGAACGCCGATCTGCGCGATGCCGAGGAGCTCGGCCCAGATCTCCGCCAGGACCTCTTCGACCGCGGTCCGCGGCGCGACGAAGCCGGGGGCCGGTCCGCTGTCCGGCTCGGGCAGGGCCTTCCGGTCCACTTTGCCGCTGGGTGTGAGCGGCAGGGCTGGGAGCGCCACAATCGCCGAGGGGAGCATGAAATCGGGCAGCTTGTCGCGCAGGGCCTGGCGGAGCGCGGCGGTGTCGACTTCGCCGGTGACGTAGGCGACGAGCCGGAGGTCGGCGGGGGATCCGACCGATCGGTCGGATGCGTCGGATCGGTCCGGTTTCACAACCACAACCGCCTCTCGCACGCCGGGCAGGGCGCTCAGCGCGGCCTCGATCTCGCCCAGCTCGATGCGGTAGCCGCGCACCTTGACCTGGTTGTCCAGGCGGCCGAGGAAATCGAGGGAGCCGTCGGGGAGCTGGCGCACGAGATCGCCGGAACGGTACAGCCGGGCGCCGGAGTCTCCGCTGAACGGATCAGGAACGAAGCGCTCGGCGGTCAGGTCCGGGCGGCCGAGATAGCCGCGGGCGAGGCCGGCTCCTCCGATCCGGAGCTCGCCCGGAACGCCCAGCGGGGCGAGATTGCCGGAAGCCGCGACACCGTGGACGCGGACGTTCGGCAGCGGCCGGCCGATGCGCGTGGGCGGCGTGCCGGCCGTGAAAGGAGTGGCCGTCGTGTCGACCGTGCACTCGGTCGGCCCATAGACGTTCCAGAAACGGGTCCGGCCCTGCCGGCTCCGCGCGAGGGCCGCGTCGCGGAGGTCGGTGTCGACGGCTTCGCCTCCCACCGTGACGAGCGCGGGCGCGGCGTCTTCGCCTCCATCCCCAAGACCGGCGGCGAGGAGCGGCCGGAGCTGCGACGGCGTGCAGTCGAGCACGTCGATCCGCTGCCGGCGGACGGTGTCCACCAGCGCCGCGGGGTCCAGCCGCACGGCCTGCGGCAGGACGTGGAGGGAGTGGCCCCAGGCGAGCTGGACGAGCTGTTGGATGGAGGCGTCGAAGGAGAACGAGGAGTTGACCCCCACCCGGAGCGGTCCCGCCTCCTCGCGGTAGACGGTCTCGCGCAAGGCCCGCGCCAGGTTTACCACCGCGCCGTGCCGGACGACGACTCCCTTCGGCCGGCCGGTCGAGCCCGAGGTGTAGATGATGTAGGCGGGATGATCGGCGAGGGGCCTTACCCCCGATCCCTCTCCCCTCCCCTCCCCTGCCTCCGGGAGAGGGGCGCCACCACCCAGCTCGTCGAGGAGCACGGCCGGGGTTCCGTTCGGCAAGCGGCTGGCGAGAACGGAGGTGGTGACCACGACCGGCGCCTTGCAGTCCTCCAGGATCCAGGCGATCCGTTCCGCCGGGTAGGTGGGATCGACGGGCACGTAGACGCCTCCCGCTTCGAGGATCCCCACAAAGCCGGCGATCGCTTCGACCGAGCGGTCGAGGAACAGGACGACCGGCACCTCGGGACCGACGCCGTGCTCGCGGAGACGGCGGGCCAGGCTCGCGGACTGCCGGCCGAGATCTCCGAAGGTCAGCCGGCGGTCTTCGCAGACGGCGGCCAGGGCCTCGGGAGCTTCCGCGATCCGCCGAGCGATCCAGTGATGCAGGCACGGCGGATCCGCCGAGGCGCTCGCCGTGTCGTTCCATTCGATCGCGAGCTGGCTCCGTTCGGCGGCGGTGAGCAGTGGCAGCTCGGACAGCCGCCGCGCCGGGTCGTCCATGGCGCCGAGCAGCAGTTGCTCGAGATGCGCGAGGAAGCGCTCCATGGTCGTCGCGTCGAAGAGGCCGGCGTTGTAGTCGAGCACGCCGCTCAGCCGGTCCGCGGCGTCGGTCAGCGCGAGATCGAGATCGAACTTCGCCGAGCGGGCCGCGAAGGAGAGCGGGTGGAGCGTGATGCCGGGCAGCTCCAGGGGGGACTGCGGAAGGTTCAGGACCTGGAAGCTGACCTGGAAGAGCGGCGTGTGCCGCAGGTCGCGCTCGGGCCGCAGCTCTTCGACCAGCTTCGCGAAGGGGACGCTCTGGTGGTCGTAGGCGCCGAGCGCGGTCTGGCGGACGCGCTCCACGAGGTCTCCGAAACCCGGATCGCCGGAGAGATCGGTGCGCAGGACGAGCATGTTGACGAAGAAACCGATCAGTTTTTCCACGTCGGCGTGATTGCGGTTGGCGATCGGCGTTCCGACGGAGATGTCGGTCTGGCCGGTGTGGCGGTGGAGGAGCGCCTGGAAGCCGGCGAGGAGGGTCATGAACAGGGTGGCGCCGTGGTCGCGGCTGAAGGCGCGCAACGGCTCGGTCAGGGAGGGCCGGAGGACCGGATGGAGCAGGCCGCTCGGCGCCTGGGCGAGGATCGGCCGCGGCCGGTCGGTGGGCAGCTCGAGCACCGCGGCGCCGGTGAGCTGCCCGCGCCACCAGGCGACCTGGCGCTCCAGCACCTCCCCCTGCAGCCAGCCTCGCTGCCAGGCGGCGAAGTCGGCGTATTGGATGGCGAGTGGAGGCAGGGAGGCCGGCACGCCCGCGATCCGCGCGCGATAGAGGACGGACAGCTCGCGCACGAAGACGCCGGCCGACCAGCCGTCGAAGATGATGTGGTGGAACGAGAAGAGCACGGCGTGGTCGTTCTCGCCGAGGCGCATCAGGAGGCCGCGCACGAGCGGGCCGTGCGCCAGGGAGAACGGCCGGAGCGCCTGGGAGAGCGCGAGGCGGTGGATTTCCGGGCCGTGCAGGTCCCGCGGGAGAGCCCGCAGGTCGACCACGGGGATCTCGAACGGAGCCGCGGGCCGGATGACCTGCACGGCCTCGCCGTCGACTTCGGGGAAGGTGGTGCGCAGGCTCTCGTGGCGGAGCAGGATCTCGTCCAGAGCGCCGCGGAAGGCGGCGGTGTCGAGCGGTCCTTCCAGACGGAAGGCCGCCGCTTCGTTGTAGGCCAGCGTCCGCGCTTCGAGCCGGTCGAGGAACCACAGGCGCTCCTGGGCGAAGGAGAGCGGGAGGCGGCCGTCGCGCGGCACGGGGACGATCGGCGGCACGTCCGCCTCGCCGCCGCCGAGCCGCAGCCTCGAGATCTCGGCGGCCACCGAGGCGACGCTCGGCGCCTCGAAGAACGTGCGCAGCGGCAACTCGACGCCGAACGCCTGGCGCACGCGCGAGATGGCCTGGGTGGCGAGCAGGGAGTGGCCGCCGAGCGCGAAGAAGTCGTCTTCGACGCCGATCCGCTCCACGCCGAGCAGCTCCTTCCAGATCGCGAGCAGCCGCTCTTCGGTCGCATTGCGCGCCGCCACGAGCGACCGGCCGCTCTCCGGCAAGCCGCCGGGAGCCGGGAGCCGCCGCCGGTCGACCTTGCCGTTCGGGGTGATCGGCAGGGCATCGAGCAGCACGAAGGCGGACGGCATCATGTAGGCGGGCAGGCGCGCCTCCAGGAAGGCGCGCAGCTCGGGGACGATGCGGCGGGCGAACCGGCCCTGGAGGGGGTTGTTGGTGTAGGCGGCGAGGGACGCCGCGGCGAGGGGGCCCTCACCCCCCAGGACGTTGCCCTGGGCTGAGGAAGCCCGGGCCTTCGGCCCTTCCCCCAACCCGGAGGAGGTCCAGATCGTCGCCTCGAACGATCCATCCGCGCCTTGATCGGCCCAGCTCAGCTCGACCTCATAGGGGAGGTCTTTCGCCAGGTCCCAGAGGTCCTGCGGCTCGACGGCTCCGAGGGCGGCTTCGGCGGCGCGGCGGCGGAGGTCGGCGGCGGTCTCGATCCCCTCGGGGGCTTCTTGCAGCAGCCGGACCGCGGCGGTGTCCGCCGCGACGCGGGCGTTCGGAATGTTGCGCAGGCGGACGACCGGCGGCGCCTCCTCGGCGAGCCGGCGGCGGAGGGCGGCGAGCGTCAGCCTTTCGCGGCGCCAGTCCAGGGCGCCGTCCCGGGCCGGCTCTTCCCGCCCGGTCCCTACCCGCAGCACGGCCTGGTAGCGGAAGCCGGTCAGCTCGTTGTGGGCGCGGCCGTGCTTGAGATGGATCTCGATGCGTCCGAGCTTCGGCAGCCGCTCCCGCAAGGCGGTGAAGAAGGCGGGATCGATCGCCAGCTCACCCTCGTCCATGTGGCGGGCGTGCACCTTCTGGCGCAGCCGGGAGAGCGGCGTCGCGGGATCGGCCTGGAACAGCTCCAGCGAGGTGTGGAACGCTTCGAGGAGCGGCAGGCTGCGCAGGTCGCCCAGGAAGATGGCGCCGCCGGGGCGCACCAGCTCGACGGCGCGCGCCACCACCTCGGCGAGATAGTCGGCGCTCGGGAAGTACTGCGCCACCGAGTTGACGACCACGGTGTCGAAGGAGCCGGCCGCGAAGCCGTCGAGCTCGTGCGCGGACTTGCGCAGCAGCCGGACGCGGCCGTCGCTCAAGCCCACGCGGCCGAGTTGGCTTTCGATATAGCGGAGGGCGCGGCCGGAGAAGTCGATGCCGGTATACAGCTCGCAGCGCGGCGCGATGCGGAAGAGAATCATGCCGGTGCCGCAACCGATCTCCAGCGTCCGCCGCGGCTCGAGCTCCGTGATCCCGCGGACCGTGTCGTCCAGCCACTCCTCCATCTCGCTCGCCGGGAGAGGCAGGCCCGTGTAGGTGCTGTCCCAGCCGATGATGTTGAACGTCGGATCGGCCTCGGCCGACTCCTCCCGGTAGATGTCGTCGAAGATCTCCCCCCACTGCGCGACCTGCTCCGTCTGCTCCCCGCTCCCGGCGGACTCATAGGCCGGGTTCTGCACCACGTAGGCGGCGAGGCGCTTGTCGCCCGGGACGTCCTCGCGGGCGAGCACGACGGCCTGCCGCACCGCGGGGTGCTCGGCCAGGCGGGCCTCGATCTCTCCCAGCTCGATGCGGAAGCCGCGGATCTTGACCTGGTGGTCGATGCGGCCCAGGATCTCGAGGATCCCGTCCGCACGCCGGCGGCCCAGGTCGCCCGTGCGGTAGAGGCGGCTGCCGGCCGGTCCCGCGAAATCGGGCACGAAGCGCTCGGCGGTCAGCTCCGGCCGCCGCCAGTAGCCCCACGCGAGGCCCTGGCCGCCGACCGCCAGCTCGCCCACCACGCCGAGCGGCACCGGCTGGAGCCAGCGGTCCTGCACGTGGACCGTCGTATTGGCGACCGGCGATCCGATGGGGAGCGGGCCCGGCGCCACCGTGCGGACGGGATACCAGGTGGAAGTCGTCGCGTTCTCCGTGGGGCCGTACAGGTTGAGGAGCCGCCGGGGCGCCCGGCCGGCGAGCACCCGCCGCGCGGCCGCCGGATCGACGGCCTCGCCGCCCACCATCAGCTCGCGCATCCCCGCGAAGGCGTCGGGCTCCTCCTGGGCCATCCGGGCGAACAGCGCCGCGGTGAGGCTCATGTTGGTGATCCGATGCTCGGAGAGGGCCGCGGCGAGATCCGGAGGCGACAGGACGACGTCGCGCGGGATGATCACCAGGGTGGCGCCGTTGAGCAGCGCACCCCAGATCTCGTACGAGGCCACGTCAAAGCTGAGGTTCGACACCTGCGCCACGCGGTCGCCCGGCCCCAGGGGCGCGTAGTTGGTCTCTCGCACCAGCCGCACGACGGCCCGGTGCGCGAGGGCCACGCCTTTCGGCCGGCCGGTCGAGCCCGAGGTGTAGATGACGTGCGCGAGGGCCTGGCCGTCCAGGCCTCCGGTCTCCAACGCCTCTCCTTCTTCCGTCTCGCCGGGGGTGAGGCACTCCCGGCCGGCGAGGAGACCCCGCGGCAAGAGCGCCCGGGTGGTCTCGTCCACGACCAGCAGGCGGAGGTCGCAGTCGTCCATCATCAACGCCAGGCGCTCGGCGGGGTACTCGGGATCGAGCGGCACGTAGGCGGCACCGGTCTTGAGGATGGCGACCAACGCCACCACCGCTTCGGCCGAGCGTTCGACGCAGAGGCCGGCGAAGCTCCCAGGGCCGGCTCCCCGGCGCCGCAGCGCCCGGGCGAGGCCGTCCGCGCGGCGGTTCAGATCCGCGTAGGAGAGGCTGGCCGTGCCCGCGATCACCGCGGGTGTCTCCGGGGCGCGGCGCACGTGCTCCAGGAACAGCTCCTGGAAGCTCGACGTGGCGGGCCAGGCCGTGGCGGAGTCGTTCCATTCGTGGAAGAGCTGGTGCCGCTCCGCCGCGCCGAGAAGCGGCAGGAAGGCGACCGGCGCTTCCGGGTCGGCGACGGCTGCCGCGAGGAGATTCTCGAAACAGCGCAGCAGGCGCAGCATCGAGGCCGCTTCGAAAATCTCGCGGTTGTATTCGAGCGCTCCGGTGAGACGGTCGCCGTCTTCGAAGAGGAAGAGGGAGAGATCGAGCTTGGCCGTGCCGCCGGCCACCTTGCCTTCCTCCGGCAGCGAGAGAGTGAGGCCGCGCACCTCCGCTTCGGCACGCGGGAAGTTCTGGTAGCCGCACATGACCTGGATCAGCGGGTTGCGGCTCAGGCTCCTCTCCGGCTGCAGCTCCTCGACCAGGCGCTCGAACGGCAGGTCCTGGTGCGCGTAGGAGGCGAGGGAGGTCTCGCGGACCCGGCCGACGAGCTGCGCGAAGCCCGGCGTGCCCGAGAGGTCCGTGCGCAGGACCAGCGTGTTGACGAAGAAGCCGATCAGGCCCTCGACCTCGCGCCGCGTGCGGTTCGCGATGGCCATGCCGACGGCGACGTCCTCGCACCCTGCGAAGCGGCCGAGGAGCGCCGTGAAGCCGGCGAGGAGGGTCATCGACTGCGTCGCACCGCGGCGGCGGGTGAGCGCGGAGAGAGCGCGCGCAAGCTCGACCGGCAACGCAAAGGTCTCGGTCGCGCCGCGGAAGGATTCGACCGCCGGCCGCGGATGGTCGAACGGCAGCTCCAGGCTCTCCGGGATCCCGGCGAGCTGCCGCCGCCAATAGTCCAGCTCCGCGGCGAGCCGTTCGCCGGACAGCCATTCGCGCTGCCAGACAGCAAAGTCCGCGTACTGGATGGGCAGCTCCGGCAGCGGCGACGGCGCCCCCTGGCAGAACGCGCCGTACAGGGTCGCCAGCTCGTGGAACAGGATGCCCATCGACCAGCCGTCCGAGATGACATGGTGCAGGTTCACCAGCAGCGTGTGCTCCCGCGCGGCGATGCGGAGCAGGGCGGCGCGGACGAGCGGTCCGCGGGCGAGGTTGAACGGACGCCGCGCTTCGTCGGCCGACAACCGCGCCAGCTCCCGCCTCCGGACGTCGTCTGCCAGCCCTTCCAGATCGACCAGCGGGACGTCGAGGGCCGGCGGCGGTGCGATCACCTGGACGGGGCCGCCGCTGCCGGGCTCGAACGTGGTGCGCAGCGCCTCGTGGCGGCGGACGATCTCGCGGAAGGCTCCGCGCAGGGCGTCCAGGTCGAGAGCGCCGGTCAGGCGGACGGCGCCGAACATGTTGTAGAACGGGTTGTCCGGTGCCAGGCGGTCGAGGAACCAGAGGCGCTGCTGGGCGAACGAAAGCGGCAGGTCGCGGTCTCTGGGCACCGGCAGGATGGGAGAAGGCTGCGCGTGCTCCCCGCGGCGCTCGCCGTCGATGCGCGCCGCGAGCGCGGTGACCGTCGGCGCCTCGAAGAACGCGCGGAGCGGCAGCTCCACCCCGAAGGCGTCGCGCACCCGAGACATCACCTGCGTCGCGAGGAGCGAATGGCCGCCCAGGGTGAAGAAGTTGTCCTGGGCGCCGATCCTCTCGATCCCGCGCCGGTCGCCGCCGAGCACCTCGGTCCAGATCTGCGCCAGCACCTCTTCGACCGGTCCCTGCGGCGCCAGGAAACGCGCCACGGGGCGCACGGCGGCCAGCGCGACTTTCGCGAGCGCGCGGCGGT
>JBJMGZ010000303.1:0-8753 GCA_045807605.1 Thermoanaerobaculia bacterium
AAGTACTGCGTCTGCTCAAAGGGGTGTCCGAGGCCCTGCGGGGCGAGCCACAGGATTCTGGGCAAGGAGCTTGGAGAGGGCGCCCCCGCCCTCCCGACGGAAACGATGCTCTAGGAAGGCGACGTGATCTCGTCGAGGGTCTCCTCGATCCTCTCCCGCTCGCCGGGATCGGTCTCGAGGGTGAGGGCGCGGCGGAAGCAGCGCTCGGCGTCGGCCTCGTCCTTGAGCTCGTAAAGGTAGAGGGCTCCCGCCGTCTTCCAGAGGTCGCCGCGGCCGGGCTGGAGGCGCAGGAGCTGCTCGTAGAGCTGGACGGACTCGCGGTGCCGGCCGAGGCGGTACGCGGCCCGGGCCGCGTTCTCCAGCGGGACGGGGCTGGCCGGGTTGCGCCGCGCCGCCTCGCGGAAATCGCGCAACGCCTCGTCGAGGCGGTTCAGCTCGACCTCGATCAACCCGCGCTCCAGGTGGACGTCCGAAGAGTAGCTGCCGGCGGCGATGGAGGCGTCGAGCACCCGCAGGGCCTCGGCCCGCTCGCCGCGCTCCCTCAGGAGCCGCGCCAGGTTGCTCGCCGCCTCGCCCAGGCTCGCGTCGAGCGCCAGGGCGCGGCGGTACTCCCTCTCCGCCTCCGCGCGCTTTCCGAGCTGCTTCAGGCAGCCGGCCGCGTTGACCACCGGCAGGGCGGACAGCTCGTTCTCCCTGCTCGCCCGCTGGAACAGAGCGAGCGCCGAGTCCCACCGCCCGGCATCCTCCAGGCAGTTGCCCGCCAGGGTGAGGGCCGGGAAGTTGTGCGGGTCCTTCTTGACGATCTCCTGGAGCCGCGGCAGGACCTCCTTGCACTTCCCCTGCTGCACATCGGCCGCGGCGGCGTGGAGCGCATCCGCAATGCCGGCCATGGCCCGCGGGTCCGGAAGATTCGGACGCACCGCGCCGCCTCCGCCTGACGATCCGACATAGCCGAGGCTCGCGAGCTGCCGCCGCTGCTCCTCCGAAAGCACGTTCTCCGGGCGCACCTCGGAATCCAGAGCCTCGCCCGCCGCCTCGAGCTGGGCGCGCAGCCGCTTCTCCCAGAGACCCAGGGCTCCCGGCTGCTCGGCCGCGATGTCGGTCTTCTCGTCCGGGTCGGACGGAATCTGGTAGAGACTGCTCTTCGGCGCGTGCAGATAGAAGAAGCGGTCGGTGGAGAGCGAGCGCAGCGGGTACCACTTGTAGGCGAAGAACGGCAGGAAGCTCTCGCTGTAGCTCGTCCGGCCGCAAGCCTTTCCGGGCAGAGGCAGCAGGCTCGCGCCGTCGAGGCCCTGGAGTCCCTGGGGTCGTGGCACGCCGGCGAGCGCCAGCAGGGTCGGCGCGATGTCGGCCGTGCGCACCAGGCATTCCTCGGTGCGGCCGGCGGGCACGCCCGGACCGGCCAGGATCAGCGGCACCCGGCGGGCGGCGCGGTAGAGCAGCAGGCCGTGGTGCAGCTCGCCGTGTTCGCCGAGCATCTCGCCGTGATCGCCGGCCACCACCACGTCCACGTCCTTGGGCAGCTTCGCGAGGAGCACCCCGATCTGCTCGTCCATGTAGGAGATCTCGGCGTCGTAGAGCCGGGTCGGACCGGACAGGGCGGAGGTCAGGCGGGTGGGCGGCCGGTACTCCTCGTGCGGATCGTAGTAGTGCACCCAGAGGAAGAACGGCGGCTTCAGCCGGGCCGCGGCGGCCAGGGCGGCGGCCGTCGTCGGCTCGGCCTGGCGCTCGGCGACCTCCGTGCCGGCGGCATAGCCGGCGCCCAGGTCGTCGTCGTAGAGCCGGAACCCCTGGCTCAGCCCGTGACGGCGCGCCAGGACGATGGCCGAGACCACCGCGGCGGTGTCGTAGCCATGGGCCGCCAGGCGCTCGGCCACCGTCTCCACCCGGTCGGAGAGCACGAACGTGCCGTTGTCCCGCACTCCGGTGCGCGGCGGATAGAGCCCGGTGAGAATCGTCGCGTGGCTCGGCAGCGTGACCGGAGCGGCGGTGTCGCAGCGCACGAAGCGGGTGCCCCGCGCGGCGAGAGCGTCCAGGTTGGGCGTCCGCGCAGCCTCCCAGCCATAGGCCCCGAGGTGGTCGGCGCGGGTGGTGTCGAGCGTGATCAGGACGAGGTTGCGGCGCGGCGGCATCCGGCCGGGGGGGTTTTTCCCGCCGGCAAAAGCCCCGCCGAGCCCGGCGAGGAGCAGCGCCGGAACCAACCAGGTCCGGGCGGCTCGCTTCAGCACCGCACAGACACCCTTACTGTTGTGCGATCCCAGACCTACCTCACTGCTCTGCCGGTCGGGGAAACGTCTGCGGTCCACGGTGGACGCGAAGTATAGCAGCTCCCGGATTCATTTACGTATTGGATGAATCCTTAACCCAACTGACCATTTTCAGAAGGAGAATCGGCTCATGACTCGCGTATCCCGTTTCATCTCGACGCTCTTGTTGCTGGGCGGCATGGTCGCCGTCCTGCCCGGAGCGGCGACGGCCCAGGTGGCCAAGGAAGGCCGTTCCACCCTCGACGGTCTCGCTTTCGCGAGCCCGCGCCTCAACCCGAATGACAGCCTCCAACCGGTCGACGACGTGCAGGGCGTGCTCGATGCCGAAGTCGCCAACAACTGGGCGAGCTTCCGCGGCAACAGCGGCCAGTGGACGGCCATGGTCGACGCGCGCAACGGCCGCGTCGCGATCGCCGAGGGCGAGGGCATTCCCTTCATCGCCGGCCGCGGCAACTCGCTTTCCGCCCGGGCCAAGGCTCCCGGTCTCTCCGACATGGAGACCATCGCGCGCGGCTTCCTGCCGCGCGTGGCCGCGATGCTGGGCGTCAATCCGAATTCGCTGGTCCTCAACCAGGGCCGCTCCGGCAATCCGGCGGATTACCTCTGGTTCCTCGACTTCGACATGGTCGACAAGAGCGGCGCGGTCATCGAGGGCGCCCGCGTGGTCCTGCGCGTCAACCACGGCAACCTGATCCAGTTCGGCACCGAGAACCTGCCGGCCCGCAACGCCGTCGCCCCCCAGGCGAAGCTGAAGCGGGAAGAGGCCCTCGCGGCCGTCGCCGGCTACATCGGCGGCTTCGGCGGGGCCGACTCCTTCCTCGACGGCGGCTCGCTCCACCTGATCCCGGTGGCCGAGATCGACAACAATTTCGGTGAAGGCTTCGCCTTCGGCAAGGGCCGGGGCATCACGCCCACCTGGCAGTTCGTCTTCCACCGCGACGGCGTGATGGGCACCTGGCGCGCCCGGGTGGACGCCGCCACCGGCGAGGTCCTCGAGCTCGCCGACATCAACGACTACGCCCAGGCGACCGGCGGCACCTATCTGAATTCGCCGACCACCGGTGCCGAGGTCGTGCGCCCGATGCCCTTCACCAACCTCTCGACGGGCGGCTTCTCCAATTCGGCCGGCCTCTACAACTTCACCGGCGCCGCGATCACCTCGACGCTCGCCGGCCAGTTCGTCCGGATCACCGATACCTGCGGTGCGATCTCCAAGAGCTCGGACGCCAGCGGCAACCTCGCCTTCGGCACCTCGACCGGCACCGACTGCACCACGCCGGGCAGCGGCGGCGCGGGCAACACCCACGCCTCGCGCGAGCAGTTCTACCACGTCAACCGCATCAAGGAGGTCGGCCGCGGCTGGTTGCCCGGCAACACCTGGCTGACCCAGCAGCTCACGGTCAACGTCAACCTCAACCAGACCTGCAACGCCTACTGGAACGGCTCGACCCTGAACTTTTTCCGGTCGGGCGGCGGCTGCCGCAACACCGGCGAGCTCGCCGGCGTGTCGCTCCACGAGTATGCTCACGGTCTCGACCAGAACGACGGCACCGGCACCGCCCCCGAGGGTGGCACCGGCGAAGCGTACGCCGACATCACGGCCGCCATCGCGCTGCACACGTCCTGCATCGGACCCGGCTTCCTTAGCTCGAACTGCGGCGGCTATGGCGACGCCTGCACCTCCTGCACGGGCGTCCGCGACATCGACTGGGCCAAGCGCGTCTCCAACACCCCGGCCACGGTGAGCAACTTCACCCAGGTCCGTTGCAGCGCCGGCTCCGGCCCTTGCGGCAAGGAAGTCCATTGCGAGTCGTACGTCCCCTCCCAGGCGGTCTGGGACTTCGCCAACCGCGACCTGCCCACCCCGGGCAGCGGCGCGGCGTGGAGCATCCTCGACCGGCTGTGGTACCTCTCGCGCTCGACCTCGACCCGCTCCTTCACCTGCACCACCGGCACCACGTTCACCAGCAACGGCTGCAGCGCCGGCAACTGGTGGAAGACCATGCGCGCCGTGGACGACGATGACGGCAACCTGGCCAACGGCACGCCGCATGGCGGCGCGCTCTTCGCGGCGTTCAACCGCCACGGCATCGCCTGCACGACCGACAGCGGCGCCAGCACGACCTTCCGCGGCTGCACGCCGCCGGCGACCCCGACGCTCACCCTCACGGGCGGCAACAACTCGGTCGGCCTGAGCTGGACGAGCTCCGGCTCCGTCTACGACGTCTACCGCAACGAGACCGGCTGCAACGCCGGATTCACCAAGATCACCAACGACACCGCGTCCACGTCCTCGACCGACAACGCGGTGGCCAACGGTCTCACCTACTTCTACCAGGTCGTGGCGCATCCGAGCGGCAACGAGGCCTGCGGCGGCACGCCCAGCACCTGCCAGTCGGTCACCCCGGCCGGCACCGTCACCCCGGACTTCACGATCTCGGCCTCGCCCTCCTCGGTCTCCGTCGTGCAGGGCAACTCGGGCAGCTCGACGATCACCACCTCCGCGCTCAACGGCTTCAACAGCTCCATCGCGCTGACGGCCTCCGGCCAGCCCACGGGCGTGACGGTCTCCTTCAGCCCCTCGTCGATCGCGGCGCCCGGCTCGGGCTCCTCGACGATGTCGATCGCGGTGGCTTCCAGCACCGCGCTGGGCACCTATACGATCACCGTCACCGGCTCCGGCGGCGCCATCAGCCACAACACGACGGTCAGCCTCACGGTGACCACCAACAACCCGCAGCAGCAGCTCCTCGGCAACGCGGGCTTCGAGAACGGCTCGGCGAGCCCGGCTCCATGGGTGCCGACGGCCGGCGTCATCGACAACACCGCCAGCCAGCCGGCGCGCACCGGGCTTTGGAAGGCCTGGCTCGACGGCTACGGCGTCACTCACACCGACAGCGTCTACCAGCAGGTGACGATCCCGTCGACCGCGAGCACGGCGACGCTCACCTTCTGGCTCCACATCGACACCGCGGAGACCACGACCGTCACCCCCTTCGACACCCTGAAAGTGCAGGTCCGCAACTCCGCGAACACGGTGCTCGCGACCCTCGCGACCTACTCCAACCTCAACAAGGCGGCCGGCTACTCGCAGAAGAGCTTCAGCCTCGCCCCCTACATCGGTCAGACGATCCGGGTCTACTTCCTCGGCGTGGAAGATTCCTCGCTGCAGACCTCGTTCGTGATCGACGACACCGCCCTGAACACCCAGTAGGGTCTCGGCGGTCCTGACAAGAAAGCCCCCTTCTCCCGCGCGGGAGAGGGGGGCTTTTTCACGTCGTCTGGTACTCTCACCGGTACTCTCACCCAGAGCCGAGCCATCTACCCCGAGCCATGCCCGACCGCATCGAACAGCGCGCCCGCTTCGACCTGATCCGCTACGCCAACGTCTGGGAGGACGCGGGGATCCTGTGCGAGGCGCTGCGCCCGGCTCCGGGCAAGCGGATGCTCTCGATCGCTTCCGCCGGGGACAACAGCTTCGCCCTGCTCGCCGGCGGCGCCGAGGTCGTGGCCGCGGACCTCTCCCCTGCCCAGATCGCCCTGGTGGACCTGAAGCGCGCCGCCATCCGGCGGCTCGACGCGGACGATTGCGCGGCGTTCCTCGGCTTCCGCAGCTCCGGGACCGATCGCCGCCAGACCTACGAGCAGCTCGAGCGCGACCTCGCCCCCCGTTCCCGGGACTTCTGGCGCGAGCACCTCGACGACCTGGCGGACGGCCTCGCCCATTCCGGCAGGTTCGAGACCTACTTCGAGCTCTTCCGCGAGAAGGTGCTCCCCCTGATCCACCGCCGGAAGACCGTCCTGGATCTGCTCGAACCGCGGGACCGCGCCGGCCGCGAAGCCTTCTACGAGTCCACCTGGAACAATCTGCGCTGGCGCCTCCTCTTCCGGATCTTCTTCAGCCGCTTCGTCATGGGCCGGCTGGGGCGGGACCCCGAGTTCTTCCGCTACGTCGAAGGCTCGGTCGCCGAGCGCATCCTCGGCCGCTCGCGCTACGCCCTGACCGTCCTCCCCACCCACGAGAACCCGTACCTGGAGTACATCCTCACCGGCAACTTCGGCCGCGCCCTGCCGCTCTACCTGCGTCCGGAGATCTACCCCGAGGTCAGGCGCAATCTCGACAGCCTGACGCTCTTCGAGGGACCCATCGACGAGGCCGCGAAAGCCCATCCCGGCGAGGGCTTCGACGGCTTCAACCTGTCGGACGTCTTCGAGTACCTGGACGAGCCCACCAGCGTCGAGGTCTATGGCCGGCTGCTGGAGACGGCCCGTCCCGGAGCGCGCTTCGCCTACTGGAACATGCTGGTGCCGCGGCGGCTCTCCACCTCCTTCCCCGACAGGGTGCGCTACCTCGAAGCCGAGTCGAAGGAGCTGTTCGCGAAGGACCTCGCCTGGTTCTACAGCGCTTTCCTTGTGGAAGAGGTTTTGTGATCCCGCCCGGAGACCTGCCGGGCGCCGCCATCCTCTCCGGCATCTTCCTTGGCATCCTGGTCGTCGCGGAGATCTGGAAGCGCCTGGGAAACCCCAAGCCCGAATGGACGCGCAAGCTGGTCCACACCGGCGGCGGGATCGCCTGCCTGTTCTTCCCCTTCCTGGTGAAATCCCCCTGGACGGTGCTCTTGATGGCCCTGCCGCTGACCGTGCTCTTCGTGCTCGGCGGCAAGCTCGGGTTCCTCAAGAGCCTGCACGGAATCCAGCGCAAGAGCCGCGGGGCGGAGTACTACCCGCTCGCCGTCTTCCTCACCTTCGTGATGACCCAGGGCCGGCCCTGGCTCTACCTGCCGGCCGTGCTGGTGCTGGCCGTGGCCGACGCGTTCGCGGCGCTGATCGGCAGCCGTTACGGGGTGGTGCGCTACGAGGTGGAGGACGAGCACAAGAGCCTGGAGGGCTCGCTGGTCTTCCTGGTGCTGGCGTTCCTGGCGATCCATTTGCCGGTCCTGCTGATGACGGATCTCCCGCGTCCGGTCTGCGTGCTGGCGGCGCTCCTGGTGGCCGCTCTGGTGACGGGATTCGAGGCGATCTCGCTCCAGGGGGCGGACAACCTGTTCATCCCGATCGCGGTCGTGGTGATCCTGGCGAAGATCACGGGCAAGCCGCTCTCCGAGGTGGCCTTTCAGAACCTGTCGCTGCTCGCCATGTGCCTGGTGGTGGGCTTCGCGGTCTGGCGGATGCGCTCCTTCAACGTCGGCGGAGCGATCACATTTCTTCTCTTCGCCTACGGCACCTGGTCGCTGGGCAACTGGTACTGGGCGCTGCCGGTCTTCGTCGGCTACGCGGGGTACCTGGCGCTGCGCCGGCGTTTCACTCCGCCCGAGCACCTGATCGGAATCCGGGTGCGCACCCTGACGCGGGCGCTCCTCCCGCCCTTCGTCATGCTGGTCCTGGCGAACGGCCTCCACGACCCGAAGACCTGGTTCGCGCCCTATCTCGCCGCCCTGGCCGCGGTGGTCGCGATCAGCCTGGACGAGGGGGTCTTCCGCCTGGAGCGCTTCGGAGCGCCGGTCCGCGCGCTGGCTGCCCTGGGGCTGGGAGCGCTGGCCTGGGCGCTGGTGGTGCTGATCCCCTGGCTGGTCAAGGGGGAGGGAGCCTTCCGCTCCCTGCTCGCCCTTCTCGGGGTGACGATGCTGATCTCGCTGCTCAACGTCACCCTGGAGCTCAAGGGCGAGGTGCCGGTCCGGCCAAGAGAGTGGACAGCCCAGCGCTTCGTGCTCACCTTCGCCGCGGCCTTGGCGGTGCTAGCCTTGCAGGCGGTCGGGCTGATCCCGCCGTGGGACCCGAGTTGGGCTCCGCGGTTGTTTGGGTGAAGCGAGAGGGCCAGGCGGCCGATCTTGAGGAAGGAGCTGATGAAATCGGCGTCGAGGACGACGCGGGTCAAGCAGAGGCTCTCCCGGCTGCCTGGGCCGTCCTGCGTGCTGCGGCCTCAATCTCTTCAGGGGTCTCGGAGGATTCCCGCCGGATACCCTGACGATGCAGGCTCTCCTTCATCTCTTCGACCGAGAGGCCGGTCCATTCGGCCGCGCGGCCCAGCGACAAGATGCCTTTCTCGTAGAGGCGGCAAGCGACGGCCTCCCTCACATCCGGCCTGGCAGCGAGGAAGGTGTCACGGCATCCCGGAGGAACGCCTCCTCGCTCTTGTAGAGGCCGGTCTCCGTCACGGCGGCAAGCTCTTCTTCGAGCAACGATCGGCGGGCCATTGATCAAACTCTACTATAAGCTCGGAAGGAGTGGATGGGGCTCCGCGGCTGTTCGGGTGAGATCTCCCTGAGCCAGGCTGCCGCGAAAGCGTGCGTGCCCGCTGCGAAACCGGGCTTCTCGCTTGTCGCGCAGCGTCCACCGATACCAAACGAAGAGATTCTTGCCGCAAAACCCGCGGGTCTTGCCGCGAGACCCGCGGGTTTCGCAGCTTTCCAAGCTACCTCCGGCTGCTCCCTACGGCAATTCGCAGCATCCGAATCTATATTCAGAGCGCATATCTGTGGTTTCGCG
>JBJMGZ010000304.1:0-5970 GCA_045807605.1 Thermoanaerobaculia bacterium
CTCTCTCGACAGAAGCGCCACGAACTCCTTCCGCATCTCTTCCCGCAGGACGATGAGGAAGATCGGCTGGTCGATTCCCTGCAGCTCGACCCCGTTGTTGTCGGCCGTGAAGCGGATGATCTTGTAGCGCTGGCCGTCCCGCCGCTTGAGCACGTCGTACTCCCGCGGCACGTAGCTCACCGGCAGCTCCTCGACCCCCTTCAGATCGTCGACCTTCGCCGCCAGGTCCTCGGCCACGCGGAGCACGCGCGACAGGTTCAGGGGGAGCGCGTCGTAGCGGCCGAAGCGGTAGACCTCCTGCTTGCGGTCCGCGAGCAGGAGATGGAGCTCGCACTGCTCGATGAAGGGGCCGTCGATCCCCTTGTGCAGGTTCCGCGCTTCGGAGAGGTCCTCCCCCTCCAAACGGTTCAGCGCCCCGGTCAGCTCGTCGGGCGAAAGCTCCGCGAGACCCATCAGCTCCTCGCCGGGCGGACCGTCGAAGAGGCGCACCGTGCCGTTGCGGAACAGCGTGATCTCGCGGTGCCCCACCTCGTTCGCGCAGCCGTAGCGGAGCACCTCCACGGTGCGGTCCGACTCGCGCTGTGCCGGGAGCGGCAGGGCGAGGAGGATCAACAGGCAAAGACAGCGGCGCATCAAATCTCCTCGAGCGCGTACCCTAGCTCATCCCCGGCTTCGATCCGGCCGTCCAGCCGCGCCCTCTTCGTGGCCTTGAGCGCATCGCCGATCCGCGGCCCCGGAGGCACGCCCGCAGCCAGGAGGTCGGCGCCCCGGATCGCCAGCTCGAACCGGAGCAGCTCGCTCAGGTGGCGGCGCACCCAGGCCCGGACCGTCTCGTTCTCATCTGCCATCAAGAGCAGCAGCTCCTCTCCGTTGAGCGGCTCCAAAGCCTCCAGCGCCTGGTGCGGCAGGAGGTCCGGAGCTTCGAGCTCTCTCCGCGCCCTCTCCAGGCGGCCCGGGAAGGAGACCAGGAGCCGGCGGTCCTCGCCGGCCAGCATCAGGCGGTCGGCGAGCCGCTCCAGCTCCGCCTCCTCCAAGTCGGCCGCGAGCGCCATCAGGTGCAGGCGCCAGACCCGCACGGGAGGATCGGTAAAGCCCTCCAGATGGTACCAGTCCCAGGCCGCCCGCGCGCCGCGCAAACGCTCGCGGGAGGCATCCTCCAGCGCGATCCACGGATGGAGCACGCGCAGCAGGTCGAGCTCGGCCAGGCGCTCGATCCCGCGCAGGGCGAGCCCGGGAGCGTCGAGCAGCATCACGAGCTCGTCGCGCAGCCGGGAGCCGGAGAGATGATCGAAGATCCCCTCGGAGAGCGCCACCTCGACGAGCCGCAGCGTCTCCGAGGAGATGTGGAAGCCGAGCCGCAGCTCCAGCCGGACCGCGCGCAGCACGCGGGTGGGATCGTCGATGAAGGAGAGGCTGTGCAGCACCCGCAGCGTCTTCTCCTTGAGATCATGCCGGCCGCCGAAGTAGTCGATCAGCTCGGGCGTCTCGCCGGGGCCGAGCCGGATCGCCAGCGTGTTGATCGTGAAATCGCGCCGGTACAGGTCCTGGCGCAGCGCCGAGGTCTGCACCTCGGGAAGAGCCGCGGGCGCGCGGTAGAACTCGCTCCGCGCCGTGGCGATGTCGATGTGGAACCCCTCGGGATCGACCACCACGGCCGTGAGGAAGGCGGGATGCGTCCGCACCCGGCCGTCCAGCTCCTCGGCCAGCAGCGCGGCGAAGCCGAGACCGTCGCCCTCCACCACGAGGTCGAGGTCGCGGTTCTCGCGCTCGAGCAGCAGGTCGCGCACGAGGCCGCCCACCAGGTAGACCGGGATGCCGTGGCGCCGCGACACCGCGGCGATCCTCTCGACCCGCCGGACCAGGAAACCGGGCAGCCGCTCCTCCAGAAGGTCCGCGATCTTTTCCTTTTTTTCGCGGAGCTGCTCGGTGCGGCGGTCGAAGCGCCGCTCGAAATCCGACACCCGGCCGTGCAGATGCCGGAGCACCTGCATGCGGGTGATCAGCCCCAGCGGCCGGCCGGCCGCCGCATCGGAAGGGCTCCCCACCAGCACGAACCGCGGATGGCGGCTGAGCATGCGCTCCCCCACCTCCTCGGCCGGCGCCGCGGGATCGATCCACTCCAGCTCGTGGTTCATGACCGTGGACACCGGCCGGCCCCCGAGCCCGTGCTGAAGCGCGGCGTCGAGGATCTGGCGCGAGACGATCCCGATCACCCCTCCGTCGGCTTCGACCACCGGGGCGGCGTTGACCCGGCGTGTGTTGAGCCAGGCCTTGGCCTCCTCGACGGAGGTCCCGGCCGGGATCTCGACATAGGAAGAGATCATGAGATCGCGGGCGCGGGCGGCAGGAGGGAGCGCCGCGCTCAGCTCCTGGAGCAGCCGCTCGCGGGTCTCCAGCGTCGTGGCCCCCTTGATGCGCGCCGACGCCGCCGTGGCGTGCCCCCCGCCTCCGAAAGCGGTCAGGAATTCGCCGAGGTCGAAGCCGTCCAGGTCGCCGCGGGCGATGAGCGTCACCCGGTCCCCCTCGGTCCCTTCGCCGAAGAGCGCGAAGAGCGCCGGCAGCTCGAACACCTCCAGGCAGCGCGACACCAGCGGAGCCAGCTCCTCGACGTAGGTCTCGAGGTCCACCTCCACGATCCCGATGCGATGGCCATGGCTGCGGTGGACCTCCAGGCGCTGCGTCATCCGGTGGAGGATCTCCAGGCGCTCGGGATCGAGCGGCCGGGCCACGAAGCGCCGCACCGTCGCCAGATCGCCCCCCTGGGAGAGCAGCCAGACCGCGGCCTCGAAGTCCCGCGGGCTGGTGGTGGCGTAGGTGAGCGAGCCGGTGTCCTCGTAGATCCCGAGGAGGAGCAGGTCGGCCTCCGACGCGCTGCACCGCATCTCCCGGCGGCGCAGCTCCTCCACCAGGATCGTGGAGGTGGAGCCCGCGCCCGGGTCCACGATCCCGCCGCGGGCCTCGACGTCCGACTCGGTGTCGGGGTGATGGTCGTAGGCCCAGACCTCGATGCCCGGGTTCGCCGCCAGCCACTCGGCCACGATGCCGATGCGCTCCTTCTGCCGCGCGTCGCAGAGGATCACGCGGGTGAGCGCCGCGGGATCGACCTCCTTGCGCCGCAGCTCGGACAGCTCCACGAGGCCGCTCTCCAGCATCCGGCGCAGCGACTCCTCCCGCGATCCGGGGAAGAACATCTTCGCTTGCGGGTGCAGCCGGGCCGCCGCGACCATGGCCGCGAACGCGTCGAAGTCGGCGCCGATGTGCGTGGAGATCAGCTCCATGGTGCGGGATTGTAAGCCTTCCCCCGGCACACATTAGGATGGCGAACCATGATCTGCATCCTCCATGGATACCTGCTGGAAGGCTCGGGAAGCAACCTATGGACGCGCTTCATGGTGGATTCCCTCTGCCGCCAGGGCGAAACCGTTCACCTGATGGCGCAGGAAAACCACCCGGAGCGCTACCCGTTCATCGCGGAAGCCCGCAGCTATGCCCCTGACGGCACGGTGGAGACCTTCTACCGGCGCGCCGAGGGCAGTCACCCGGGCCAGCCGGGGTGCTGCATCCTGCACAAGCCGGTGCTGGGCGGCACCCTGCCCGTGTACGTGTGGGACAAATACGAGGAGTTCTCCCGCGTGGTCCCGATGATCGACCTGACGGACGAGGAGATCGCGGAGTACACGTCGAGAAACGTGGCCGCGCTGCGCCGCGTCGTGCGGGAGAACGGGATCACCGCCATCCACGCCAACCACGCGGTGCTGATGTCGGTGGTGGCGCAGCGGGTGAGCGCGGACACCGGCATCCCTTTCTCCATCATGCCGCACGGGAGCGCTCTGGAGTACGCCGTCAAGCGCGACCCGCGCTTCCTGCGGCTGGCGCGGGGGGCGTTCGCCGCGGCGGGACGGATCTTCGTCCATGGCGACGAGATGCGCGCCCGGGTGCTGGCGGTGTTCACGGACATGCCGGGGCTGGATGAGAAGGTGCGCGACCTGCACCTGGGGGTGGATACCAGCCAGTTCGAGCCCGTCCTGCGTTCGGAGCGCGGGCGCAACATTGCCGCGCTTCGCGAGGCTCTGGCAGAGCTTCCACGCGGCCGTGCTCCGGCACGGACGGAGGCGATGCTCGCCCGGCTCCGCGGAGATCTGGACCGCGCCGGGCTGGGAGAGGCGCTCGCCATCGGGCGCGGCTTCGACTCCAGGTCGCCCGACGCGGACCTGGAAGCCCGGCTGGACGCCGTGGACTGGGACCGCGACCCGACGCTGCTCTACGTCGGCCGGCTGATCTCGGCCAAGGGTGTACAGGACGTAATTGCCGCGCTTCCGCTGCTCCTGGAGCGCGCTCCGGCGCTGCGCCTGCTGATCGTGGGGCACGGGCCGCTGCGCGAGCCGCTCGAAGCGCTCCTGTGGGCGCTGGAGCGCGGGGAGCGCGCGCTGGCCGAGCGGATCGTGGCGTGGGGCCGCGCGCTGGAAGGCGAGCCCGAAGGCGAAGGCGGGGGGCACGAGCTGACCAAGGTGGCCCGCTTCTGGGACCAGTTGCGCCTGCGCGGCGAGCTGGACGCGTACTTCGAGGCGGCCCGTCGCCACGTCCGCCGCGAGCGCGTGGTCTTCACCGGATACCTGACACACCGCGAGCTGCGCCACCTCTTCCCCTGCTGCGACATCGCCGTCTTCCCCTCCGTAGTCAAGGAGGCGGGGCCCCTGGTCTTCCTCGAAGCCCTGGCCTCGGGCGCCTTCCCCATGGGCACCTACTTCGGCGGCATGAAGGCGAGCATCGACGCCGTGGCCGAGGCGCTGCCCCCCGGGGCCGTCGAAGCGATGAAGCTGGACCCCGATCCGGACCGCACCGTGGCCGACCTCGTCCGCAGCTTCCCCGTCGCCCTGGCCAGCGGCGAGCGGCACAAGGCGGCGCTCAGCCGTCTGGCCCGCGAGCGCTACGACTGGGGCAGCGTGGCGCGCACCTTCGCCGCGGAGCTGCGCAGCCTCGAAACGAACGAGGGGTAGGGGCCGGCGCGGCGGCGCATCCTCGCCGGCCCCGCCTCGTCCGGGCTTGGTGAATCGATTGTCAATGAACAGGTGCCGGCCTCCCGGCACCCCGCCTGACGCCGAAGCCCCAGGCTCGCGCCGCTGCAAAGACTTGTTGACTTCCCTGCTATCCTTGCGCATACTAATCCCGCGTCGGGCGGTTGTCAATACTCTTGTATGTCGTTTCCGATGAGCTGTAGCGTGCGCAAACGAGTAGAGCTGCAAGAAAACCGCGGACCTGGCCGATCCGCCCTGAAGGGCGGAAGGCTCGCCCGGAAGCGTGGATGGTCCGCCCCTGCGGGCGAGCTGCCCGCACCGAGGCATGGACGTTCCGTCCCGCGTCGGGGAACCCTCGCCCGAAGGGGCGGAAGGTTCGCCCGGAAAGGCGGACCGTGCCCCCATCGGGGCGGATTGCTTCCGGACTGGAGTGGACCGTCGCCGAATCGGGGCCGACGCTCTGCCCTTCGGAGCGGACCCTCCACGAGCCGGGGCGAGCGTGCCGCTCCCCCGGGCGGACTCTCCCCGAATCCGGGCGGACCGCCGCCGGCTCGGGGCAGACCGTCGCCGGAAGGGGGCGGTGGTTCATTGACAACTTGGCAGGGACGGCGGCCTCCGGGTCCAAGGACGCCGCCGTCCCGGAGGGGCCCGCCAAGCGGGGGGACGAGGAGTCTCCCGCCTGGGAGGCGGCGGGTCTGCGCGGGCGGAGCGCCGGAGACGGGGGCGCTCTGGAGGGCGCCCGCCCGCGCGTCTTCCCCTCTTTTTCACGTCCTCGCCATGGCGCGTTGACGCGGCGAGCGGCCGAGGGTAGCATCGGCTGAAAAACGGTCAACCGGTCGGCAAACCGCATCGACAATCTCGCCGTACCCCGGCTTGCTACAGCAGCGGCATCCCCATCCAGATCAGCGTGTATGACGACCGGATCGTCCTCTGGAATCCGGGCGATCTGCCGGAA
>JBJMGZ010000305.1:0-11873 GCA_045807605.1 Thermoanaerobaculia bacterium
GTTCGCCGAGTTCTACCGCACCGCGGGAGCCGGGTTCGAGGCCCTCGTGGAGCGGATCGACGACACCATCGTCGAGACCTTCGAGCGCATCGAGGTCACGGCGGACGGGGTGGACTGGGAGCGCGAAGGGCTGCGCGGCCCCTCCTCGACCTGGACCTACCTGATCAACGACAACGTCTTCGGCAACAACACCTTCCTGACCCTGGCGAACCGTCCCGGCTTCGGCCTGTGGGCTATCCTTCTCTGCTGGTGGATCCTGGTGCCCTGGGCACTGGTCCTGCGCTGGCAGCGCCGGCGGCGCCGGCAGAACGCCAAACGAACAGAGGAGAACCCGACGTGAGCACGATTCCCATGATGTTCCTCGCCATGGCACTGTCGAATCAACCGGCTCCGGCTCCGGCAACCGCCGCCGAGCCGACGGCCGGGCAGAAGTTCAAGAACATCAAGGTCCTCAAGGACATGCCGGCGTCGCAGCTGATGCCGGTCATGCACCTCATGCGCTCGGCGCTGGGCACGCGGTGCGACTTCTGCCACGTGACCGAGGGCAACCAGTACGAGCTCGATACGAAAGAGGAGAAGGAGACCGCGCGCGAGATGATCCGCATGGTCTTCGCCATCAACAAGGAGAACTTCGACGGCCGGACCGCGGTCACCTGCAACACCTGCCACCGCGGGCAGGAGCACCCGGTCAACACGCCGGCGATCGGCCAGGCCCAGTTCGACGACACGACGCACGGCGCCGGCGAGCACGGAGCGCAGGAGGCGCTCCCGTCGGCGGCCGAGGTGCTCGACCGCTACATCCAGGCGCTCGGCGGGCGGGCCGCCCTGGAAGGCGTCAAGAGCCGGGTCTCCCGCGGAACGCTGCTGCACATGAAAGTGATCGGTTCGGGCACGCCGAAGGCGCAGGCGGTCAACCGTGGCCAGGAGGATCCGATCGAGATCGTGCAGCAGGCCCCCGACCGGGCGACCGTGACCCTGGGCGCGCCCCCGGAGCAGACGGTCCTGCGCGTGGAGGGCGCGTCCGGGACGATGAAAGGGCCCCGGGGCGAGCGCCCGATGTCGCCGCAGGAGGTCGCCATCATCGCGGAGCAGACCGACCTGCGCAATCCGCTCAAGCTGCGGGAGCGGGCCGACAAGGCGCGGGTCTTCCGCCGCGAGCCGATCGAAGGGAAGGAGATGCTCGTCCTCCGCATCCGGGAGGACGACGGCACGTCGCGGCTCTTCTACTTCGACGCGGCGACCGGTCTCCTGCGCCGGCAGGTCATCAACCGGCCGACCGTGCTGGGTCCCGATCCCGAGCAGACCGACTACGACGACTACCGGGCCGTCGGGGCGGTGAAGGTGCCGTTCCTCGTCAAGACCTCTTTCATCGACGACAACCACCTGGGCACCACGCGCACGGTCGTGGAGGTCCGGGACAACGGTTAGCTTGCTACAGCGGCGCCACGTCCCCCCGCAAGCGCGTGAGGGCCACGGCGCGGAGGCGGGGGGCGAGCGGATAGGACTCGGTGCCGGCGTGGACCACGATCAGCTCGTCCAGCTTGAGGCTCTCCAGGGCCGCGCGCATGGACGGGGTGACCCGGGGGCTGCTGGCCAGCTTGAGCTCGAAGCCGCGGCGGAGGCTGCCGCGGCGGATCAGCAGGTCGAGCTCGGCGCCGCTGTGCAGCTTCCAGAAGAAGCACTCCTCGGGTCGCGCGCCGAGATGGGCGGTGATCTCGCCGATGGCGAAACCCTCCCAGGAGGCGCCCACCTTCGGATGCTCGAGCAGGTCCTGCCGCGAATCCAGGCCCAGCAGCGCATGGAGGATGCCGCTGTCCGCGAGGTAGACCTTCGGGGACTTCACCTGGCGCTTGGCCACGTTCTCGTGCCACGGGTCCAGGCGCCTCGCCATGAAGGTGGAGCAGAGGGTGTCCAGGTAGCCGCGGACGGTCTTTTGCGAGACGCCGAAGGCGCGGGCCAGCTCCGAGCCGTTCCAGATCTCGCCGTGGTAGTGGGCGAGCATGGTCCAGAACCTCCGCATCGTGGTGGAGGGGAGCTGGATGCCAAGCTCGGAGAGGTCCCGTTCGAGGTAGGTGCGGATGAACTGCTGCCGCCAGAGGCCGCTCGCCGCGTCCGTCGGAGCCAGGAACGAGAGCGGGAAGCCGCCGCGCAGCCAGAGCGGCTCCACCCGCTCCATCCCAACCTCCTCCAGGCTCAGACCTTCGAGCTCATGGTAGGCAATCCGGCCGGCGAGGGTCTCGGAGGTCTGGCGCAGGAGCTCGGGAGAGGCGCTACCCAGCACCAGGAAGCGGGCCGGCGTTCCGGTCCGGTCCGCCAGGACCCGCAGGACCGGGAACAGCTCCGGCCGGAGCTGGATCTCGTCCAGCACGACCAGGCCCGTGAGGCCCTCCAGGGCGAACATGGGGTCCTCGAGGCGGTAGAGATGCCGGGGGTTCTCCAGGTCGAAGCGGGTCACCTCATCCCCGAGCTCGTCGGCGAGGGCCATTGCCAGGGTGGTCTTTCCCACCTGGCGTGCTCCGATCAGGCCGACGACGGGAAACTGTTCCAGCAGACTGCGCAGGCGCGCAAGATGGCCGGGCCGCTGAATCATGAAGGCAGTCTACCTTGAAAATTGGGAGCGCCACTCCCAATTTTCAAGGTCTCCGGCGGCTCAGAAGCAGACGCTCTGGATGACGTTGTAGTCGCAGTCGAGCGTCACGCTGCCGATGAGGAAGCCGAAGGGAGGGCACTCTTCGTTGGGGTTGCAGCGGAAGCGGCCGATGGCGTTGACGGTGATGCCGAACTCGGGACACTCGCAGAGGGCATCGACCTCCACGAAGAAGCCGGGGCCGGTGGGAGCGGCGATGCACTGGCCCAGCTCGCTGCGGGCGATCCCCTCGGCCCGCTGCTCGTTGCAGGTCGGACCCTGAGCCAGGGCCGGCAACGCGAACAGGACGGCGAGGATGCAGGCAGCGCTTATCTTCTTCATGGCGATCCCCCTCATCCAAGAGGATAGCACCATGCCGGCGGTTTGCAGCCTTTCAAGCGCCGGGCGATTCCACGATCCGGTTGCGGATGGCGTAGCTCACGACCTGCGCGCGGTTGTGCAGGTGGAGCTTGTCCAGGATGTTCCGCACGTGGAACTTGACCGTGTTCTCGCTCACGCCCAGGTGCTTGGCGAGCTTGCGGTTCGAGGTGATCCCCTGGACCAGCAGCTCCAGCACCTCGAGCTCGCGCTCGGTCAGCGCGTCCGGATCGTGGTGCTGGGACTGGCTCGCGCTCGGGCGGGCGAACTCCTGCAGGAGCTTGCGCGCCAGGGCGGGGGTGAGCGCCGGCTCGCCCCGGTTGATCCCCTCGAGCAGCGTGAAGAACTCGCTGGACTCCAGGTTCTTCAGGAGGTAGCCCTGGGCTCCCGACTTGATGGCCTCGAAGAGCTTGGCGTCCTCGTCCGAGGCCGTCAGCACCACCACCTTGACCTCGGGCTGGTCGGCGCTGATCAGCCGGGTGGCCGCCAGGCCGTCCATCTCGGGCATGGAGAGGTCCATGAGCACCACGTCGGGCTTGAGCTTGCGCGCCAGCTCCACCGCCTCGCGCCCGTTGCGGGCTTCGCCGAGGACGGTCAGGCCGTGGGCCTCGAGCAGGCTGCGGAGGCTGTCGCGGAACAGCGCGTGGTCGTCTGCGATCAGGACGTTCATGGCACCCCCTTGATCAGGAAGAAGACGGAGCGGGGAGCTCGACGGTGACGCGGGTCCCCTGCCCCGGAGACGAGTCTAGTCGAACGGTGCCGCCGATGCTCTCGGCGCGCTCCCGCATGGTGGCCAGGCCGAAGCGCGGGAACTCGGCCCTGCCGAGCAGCTCGGGGTTGAACCCGAGGCCGTCGTCCTGCACCGTGGCCACGATCCTGCCGTCCGCCTGCTGGAGCGCGACGTCCACGTGCTTCGCCTGGGAGTGCTTGCGCACGTTGGCGAGCGACTCCTGCACGATCCGCTGGAGCTGAAGCTCGGCGTTGCCGGGGAGGCGGAGGTCGCGGTCCACCCGGATGCGGCAGGCGATGCCGTGCTGGGCCTCCCACGAGCGGACGTAGTCGTGGACGGCGTCGCCCACGGAGCGCCCCGGCACCGAGACGCTGCGCAGGCCGATGATCGATTCCCGCACGTCGCCGTAGACCTCGCGGGCCGCGGCGGCGAGCTGGTCGAGGTGCCGCGTCGCCTCCTCGGGCCGGTCGGTGCGCAGGAATTCCTTGACCGCCTGGGCTTTGGTGTTGACGTAGGCCAGCACCTGGGCGAGCCCGTCGTGCATCTCGTGCGCGATGCGCAGCCTCTCCTCGGCCACGGCGAGCGTGCTGAGCCGCTGGTGCAGGTAGGCGTTGTCGATGGCGATGGCCGCGGTCGTGGCGAAGCGGACGAGGGTCTCCTCGTCCGCCTGGGAGAACTCCGGGACCTCGTTCTTGTCCGCCAGGTAGAGGTTGCCCCGGAACGGACCCTTGCACACGACCGGCACGGCGAGCAGAGACCGCATGGGCGGATGGTGGGGCGGGAAGCCGTGGGACCGCGGGTCCTGCGTGAGGTCCGGCATGCGCAGCCGCTGCCCTTCGTTCAACACTACCCCGAGCAGGCCGTGCCCCACCGGCGGCGAGCCGAGCCGGGCCCGCAGCTCGTCGGAGATGCCGCAGGTGACGAACGACTCGATCCGGTTCTGCTCGTTGATGACCGAGATCGCCCCGTACTGCGCGTCCAGGAGCGCCGCGGCCTGGTCCACCACCCGCTGCAGCACCTTGTCCAGGGAGAGCTCGGCGTGCACGTCCTGGGTGGCCATGTGCAGCGACAGCAGCTCGCGGTTCTGGCGCTCCAGCCGCCCCTGCATGCGCTCGATCAGGGTGAAGACCACGCCGAAGAAGAACAGGACGCCGGTGAAGATGGTGGCGTCCATGAGCAGCCGCCCCTGCCACGAGCTCATGTAGGGGAGGAGCCAGTGACGCACCAGGTCGACGAGCAGGACGAAGCCGACGGCCGCCACGATGGTCGTCCACTTGAGTCGCCGCAGAGTCTTCGGAGAGACTTCGAATTCCGGTTGAAGGCTGGGCATCCTGATCGAATCTTAGCGGACTTTTGAGGACCCCGGCCTCCGGAGGGTGTTGATCCCGAGAATGGAGTAGACCGGGCACCAGCCGAGAGCGCCCGTCAGCAGCGGGACCCAGGCGAAGACGACGAGCGCGATCGCCCAGACGCCGTCCACGAGGTCGCTCCACCCCAGGTAGAGCATCAAGAGCCCCACGAGGACCCGCACGGCCCTGTCCCAGGCGGCGAGGTTGGAGAAGTCCTTGAGCATCTGGGCGAGCATGCGCCGGGGGATGCCGCCGCCACCACCCCCGGACGGGTGGAATCGCTCCCCGTCCCGCAGGGTAGGGTGGGGGGGGCCGAGCCGTGCTAGACTCGCCCCGTCCAGACGCTCCTATCGGCCCCATGATCGTCCAGAAGCGCCATCTCGACGGGTTCACCCTCCTCAACGTGGAGGGGGTCATCAAGCTGGGCGAGAGCGCCCAGTTCTTCGCCCAGACCCTGGAGCGCACGCTCTCGGACGATCACGGGCACGTCATCATCGACTTCTCCAAGATCAACTTCATCGACTCCACCGGCATCGGCGAGCTGGTCGGCTACCTGGGACGGTTCCGCAACTCGAAGCGCGAGCTCATCCTGGTCAACCCGTCGGACCGCATCCGCAAGCTCCTTCAGGTCGCACGGCTCGACTCGCTGTTCCCCACCTACGACTCGGTGGAAGCGGCCCTCGCCGCCGAGCGCTAGCCGAGCGCTAGCCGAGCGCTAGGATCCGGCCCTGTTCGCCCGCATCGCCACGGTCTTCCGCAGCGGCCTGCCCGAGTCCTGGCACTTCGGGGCCGTGGCCGCCGCCGTTCCAGAGGGACGGACCGTCGCGTTCCTCGGCGATCCCGAGGCCGCCACCTACCTGCGCTCGGCCGCGAAACCGTTCCAGTGCCTCCCCCTGCTCCTGGCCGGCGGCGAGGCCCGCTTCGGCCTGACGCTCTGCGACCTGGCCCTGATCTGCGCCTCGCACAACGGTGATCCCGAGCACACCGCCGGGGCCACCGACCTCCTCGCCCGCGGCGGCTTCGGTATCGGCGACCTCCTCTGCGGCGCCCACATCCCCCTGGGGAAGGAGAGCGCGCAGCGGATGCTCCGGGAGGGGGAGGAGCCCACGCCGCTCCACAACAACTGCTCGGGCAAGCACGCCGGCATGCTCCTGGCCTGCAAGCTGCTCGGGTTTCCACCGGAAGACTACGTCGCCCCGGACCATCCGCTCCAGCAGCGCATCCTGGAGCACGTGCTGGAGATCTGCCGCGTGCCCCGCGAGCAGGTAGGGATCGGGATCGACGGCTGCAGCGTGCCGGCGTTCCACATGCCGCTCTCGGCCGCGGCCCGGGGCTATGCCGCCCTGGCCGATCCCCGGGCTTCCGGATTGCAGAGCGAGGTGGCCGCCGCCCTGGACCGGGTGGCCCGGGCCATGACCTCCGAGCCGGGGATGGTGGCGGGCCGCGGCCGCTTCACGACGCAGCTGATGGAAGCGACCCGCGGCCGTGTGCTGGCCAAGGAAGGGGCGGAGGGGTTCTACAGCCTGGCGGTGCGCGGTCCGGTGGCCCTGGGCATCGCGGTCAAGATCGCCGACGGCGGCCAGCGTTGCCGCGACGGCGTGGTGCTCGACGTCCTGCGCGAGCTCGGCTCGCTCTCCGGCGCCGAATTCGAGGAGCTGGCGGAGCACCATGCGCCGCCGGTCCTGAACGCCCGCGGAATCCAGGTCGGCGAAATCGTGCCCGACGTGGACCTCGAGGAGGTGCCGCAGGAGGTGTAAACTGCGGCCGGCCATGAACATGCGTAAAGCGTTCGCCCTGCTCCTGCCGAGCCTGGTATTGAGCCTCGTCCTGCTGCCCGGCTGCCGCGCCTTTCGCAACCGCGAGCGCCCGCCGTTCCGCAAGGTGGCCCCGTCCGTGGCGTTCGAGATCCTGCGCGACAGCCCGGACGTCCTGATCCTGGACCTGCGCACGCGCCAGGAGTTCCTGGGCGACACCGGCCACATCTACCGCGCCCGCAACATCCCCCTGGAGCGGCTCCCCGACCGCATGCTGGAGATCGCCCCGTTCCGGGACGACACCTTCCTCGTCTACTGCCGGGAGGGCGACTCCTGCGGCGAGGAGGGGATGGCGATCCTGGTCTCCAGCGGCTTCGAGAACGCCATCCTGATCGAGGGCGGGATCGACGGCTGGATCCGCTACGGCTTCCGCACCGTGCTGCCGGCCAGCGCCGAGGATACGGACGGCGCGGGAACGGCAGGCGCGGGCGCCAGCTTGCCCCCGCCCCGCTGATGGGCTAAAAAGACGCTTTCAACGATTGGAGAACCCGATATGACCGTTTCCACTCCTTCCATGACCTCCGGCGTCACCGACGCCCTCCGGGAGATGAAAGAGGCCCTGGGGGACCGGATCCTGCTCGACGAGGAGGTCCGCGCGCTCTATCGCTCCGACTTCGGCCGGATGGTGGACCGCCTGCCCGGCGCCGTGGCCCGCTGCTCCTCGGCGGAAGAGGTGGCCGAGGTGGTGCGCTTCTGCCGCGAGCGCCGCATCCCGATCGTGCCGCGCGGCCAGGCCCACACCCAGAGCGGCCAGGCCACGACCGACACCGGCGTGGTGCTCGACACCGCCTCCATGCAGACGATCCATGAGATCGACGAGGCGGGCGAGACCGCCACGGTCGACTCCGGCGTGGTCTGGCGCCAGCTCGTCCGCGCCGCCGCGGAGCGCGGCCTGGTGCCGCGGGTGCTGACCAACAACCTGGGCGTGTCGATCGGCGGCACGCTCTCCATGGCCGGCCTGGGCGTGGCGAGCTTCCGCTACGGCACCCAGGCGGACAACGTGGACGAGCTCCAGGTCGTCACCGGCGCCGGCGAGATCGTGACCTGCTCGCGCGAGCAGAACCGCGAGCTCTTCGACATGGTGCGCTGCAGCCTCGGCCAGTTCGGGATCATCACCCGCGCCAAGGTCCGCCTGCGCCGCTTCAAGCCGATGGTCCGCAAGTACTACCTGCTCTATGACGATCTCGGCGTCCTGATGGAGGACGCGAGGAAAGTCATGGACCCGGGCAATTCGACCTTCTCCTCGCTGGAGTCCTGGTGCACGCCGTGCTTCCAGGGCATCAAGAAGATCGGCGAGGGCATGGAGCTGCGGGAGGGGGTGCAGACCTTCGCCTACTGGATGTTCCCGCTCCACCTGACGGTCGAATTCGAGCCCGGCGAGGAGCCTGACACCGCCGAGGTCCTGAAGGGGCTGAGCCCGTACCGGCACCTGGAGACGAGCGATTTCACGCAGCTCGAGTTCTGCGAGCGCATGGACCCGGTGTTCACGCTCTGGCGCCGCGGCGGCTACTGGGACATGGCCCATCCCTGGATGGAGACCACGCTGCCCTGGGACACGGCGCGCGAGTACATCGAGTCGGCGCTGGCGATCACGCCGCCGCAGGCGCTCGGGCCGGGCGGCCACGTGCTGCTCTGGCCGGCGCGCACCGCGGCCTCGGACGTGCCGCTCTTCCTGCATCCGGAGGGCGAGTACGTGATGGGCTGGGGCATCCTCCCCGGCGTGCCGCACGAATTCCTCGACATCGCCCTTTCGAACCTCGACATGGCGAGCGAGCTCTCGATCCACTACGGCGGAAAGCGCTACCTCTCCGGCTACGTGACCTTCGACACGGCCGAGAAGTGGGCCGCTCACTATGGGGATCAGTGGGAGCGGGTGAAGGCCGCCAAGCGCCAGTTCGACCCCGACGGGATTCTGGGCGCGGGCTTCGTGCAGTACGAGTAGAGGGGAAACGGGAGAGGGCGGCCCTTGTGGCCGCCCTCTCTTCCAAGGGCTGTCGCTTACGGGATGATTGCCAGTTTGCTATCAGCTTAACGACCCGTGATCTCTCCGAGCCGGATCGTCCTGGCCGCGCAACGCGAAGGCCCCTCCAGGAAGCCGGTGACCTTCACGTTGTCGCCGCTGCGATGGCCGCGGAGGTCGCCGGCCAGACCGAACACGTCATTGCCGGATTCCAGGACCGTGCAGCCGCGGTTGTTGTCGATGCGCCCCTGGCGGACGATCATCTGGCGGTTGCCGTTGGCGCCGCGGTCGTCGTAGTACCGGTCGTCCCGGTAGCGGTCGTCGTACCGGTTCTGGTCGCGGTCGTAATAGCCATAGCGCTCGACCTTGTTCTGGAACTGGCGCGGGCGCCGGCCGACCCAGTTGTCACGGTCGCCGAAGCGGCCGCCGTCGTAGTTCTGGTGGTAGTAGACGGTCTGATGGCGGCGGTCCGCCCACAGGGCCGTCACGTCGGTGATCTCGAAGGCGGTGCCTTCCCAATCGCAGTAGCCGCCGTCGACCACCCGGCCGACCACGCGGGCATGGTCGCCGGTGCGCAGGCCGTAGGTGTTGCCCACCAGCATGTAGAGGTCGCCGTTGTCGTCGCGCAGCGCCTGGCACTCGTAGCCCTCGTTGGTGAGATAGCCGTCCACGGCGATCGTGTCGCCCCGGTTCCAGCTGCGCCCACCCGAGTAGCTGCGGTAGCGATCGTTGGCGCGATCGTAGTAGCGCCCGCGCGGGGTGGCAGAACGCTGGGCGCTGGTCCGGCGCTGCACCTCGGTCCGGCGCTGGAGATCCGCACGCCGCTGGAGCTCGGCCCGGCGGTTCAGCTCGGCCTGGCGCTGGAGCGCGGCCTGGCGGTTCAGCGCCGTCTGGCGCTGGAGCGCGGCCTGCCGGCGGACCTCAGCCCGCTGATTCGCGGCGCGCCGCTCGGCAGCCTGCTGGCGGTTCAGCTCGGCCTGGCGCAAAGCCGCGGCCCGGCGCTCCTCGCCCTTGTTGCTGCGGGCCTGTTGACGCTGGCGGTCCTGCCGGACCTCCTGCTTCTCCTGCTTCTGGTTGTGCTTCTGCCCCTCGGCACGGTCGGCCTTCTTCTCGTGCTTCTCGTTCTTCTCCGCCCGGTCCGCATGAGCATTCCGGCCCGGCGAAGGGGCGGCGTAGCTGTTCACCGGCAGCGCCAGGGCCGCCGACAGCAGCAATACCGGCCCGAAGACCTTCGCGAGCGGCTTGGATTTGCTGGTGTTCATCGCTGTTGCCTCCTAGTTGTGTCGGCTCCGCTTGAGCCGCCTCTGCCAGCCCTATATAGCAAGGTGTGTGCCATCGTCGTAAGTCATTACCGGACAATGATTTTCATCTTTATTCCCGGAAGATCCGTCCTGTCGTGAGGACGGGCGTGGACACCTCTGTGATACCCTCCCGCGCCATGACCAAGACGATCATCCGCATCGCCCACAGTCCGGACTCGGACGACGCGTTCATGTTCTATGCGCTGACCCAGGGGCTGCTCGACACGGAAGGGCTGGAGATCCGGCACGTCCTGCAGGACATCGAGACGCTGAACCAGGCCGCGTTCCAGGGCACGTACGAGATCACGGCGCTGTCCTTCCACGGCTACGCCCGCCTGGCCGACCGCTACCAGCTCATGCCCTCGGGCGCGAGCTTCGGCGACGGCTACGGCCCGGTCGTGGTCTCCCGCTCGCCCAAGGGCCGGGCCGACCTCGTGGGGTGCCGGGTGGCGATCCCGGGCGAGCTGACCACCGCGAACCTGGTGCTGCGCCTCTGGCAGCCCGAGGTGCGCACGGTGATCGTGCCGTTCGACAAGATCCTCGACGCCGTCATGGGCGAAGGACCCGAAGGGCAGGTGGATGCCGGGGTTGTCATCCATGAAGGACAGCTCACCTACGGCGATCTCGGGTTGCGCGCGGTGGAAGACCTCGGCGTCTGGTGGAAGGAGGAGACCGGCGGTCCGCTCCCCCTGGGCGGCAACGGCATCCGGCGCGACATCGATCCTGCTCTCAAGGCGCGGCTCTGCCGGCTGCTGACCGAGAGCATCACCTACGGCCTCGACCACCGGGACGAAGCGCTCAACTACGCCATCCGCTACGCCCGCGGCCTGGAGGACGACCTGGAGCGCTCCGACCGTTTCGTGGGCATGTACGTGAACGAGTGGACCCGCGGCTATGGCGAAGCCGGCCGGCGGGCCGTGCAGCTCCTCCTGGACCGGGGCCACGAGGCAGGCCTCCTGCCGCAAAGGGTGGTGGCCGAGTTCGTCGATGCCTGACCGCCTCCGTCCCGCCGCCCTGGTCTTCGACCTCGACGGCACGCTCGTCGATTCCCGGCGCGACATCGCGACTGCTCTCAACCGGCTGCGCTCCGAGCTGCGCCTGCCGCCGCTGTCGCTCGACCAGGTGGTCGCGATGGTGGGGGAGGGGGCGAAGGTGCTGATTCGCCGCGCCCTGGCCGACTGGAACCAGGAGCCGACGAAGGAGATTCTGGACCGCTATCTCTCCTACTACGGCGAGGTCTGCCTGGACACGACCGTTCCCTATCCCGGGATCCAGGAGATGCTGGCGGAGCTGTCCGGCCGGTATCCCCTGGCCGTGCTGAGCAACAAGGGGGAGCGGCTGTCGGTCGAGATCCTGGAAGGGCTCGACCTGGCCTGGCGTTTCAGCCACATCCTCGGGGGGGACAGCCTCCCGACGCGCAAGCCCAGCCCGGCCGGCCTCAACGCCCTCGCCGACCGCCTCGACGTGCCGGTCGAGCGGCTGATGCTCGTCGGCGACTCCCGCATCGACGCCGAGACCGCCAGGAACGCCGGCTGCGCCTTCGCGCTCGTCGAGTGGGGCTTCTTCCGCACCCCGAAAGAGAGCCTGAAAGCTGACCTCGTCGTCTCCACGCCGGACGAGCTGGTGCAGAAGCTCGTGATGTAACCCGTCCGACTGATCAGTACCCGGCTGGCTCCAGCCCAAGCCCCGGCTCCACCTCACGAAGTCCCGCCTTC
>JBJMGZ010000306.1:0-6632 GCA_045807605.1 Thermoanaerobaculia bacterium
GCCCCTACGAAAAGCACCCCCTCTCCCCCACCTGCGCGGGGGAGAGGGGGTAGCGTAACCAGGGCGTAATGCGCTACAGTTCCTCTCATGGAGAAGCACGCCCCCCGCGGGCGCGGCGCGTCGGCGAACCCGCTCAACCGTTTCGAGCGGATCGAGGTGGAGATGGAGGTCCCGGGCCCGGAGCGGGTCGAGACCGAGCTCCTCCGCGACAGCTCGCGCTCGGTCATCACCCGCAACGACAGCCCGGACGTCGGCTTCGAGGTCTCGCTCAACCCGTACCGCGGGTGCGAGCACGGCTGCATCTACTGCTATGCCCGCCCCACCCACGAGTACCTGGGGTTCTCCGCCGGGCTGGATTTCGAGACCCGCATTCTCGCCAAGGAGGAGGCGCCGGAGATCCTGCGCCGGGAGCTCTCCTCGCCGAAGTGGCAGCCGCAGACGCTCGCCATGAGCGGCGTCACCGATCCCTACCAGCCGGTCGAGCGCAAGCTGGAGATCACCCGCCGGTGCCTGGGCGTGCTCGCCGAGTTCCGCAACCCGGTGGCGGTGATCACCAAGAACGAGCTGGTGACCCGGGATATCGACCATCTGTCCGAGCTCGCCGGGCACCAGGCCGCGGCCGTGTTCCTCTCCATCACCACGCTCGACGGCGAGCTGGCGCGGCGCATGGAGCCGCGGGCGTCGCATCCCCGGGACCGGCTCAAGGCCGTCGAGCGGCTGGCCGCGGCCGGCATCCCCGTCGGGGTCATGGTGGCGCCGGTGGTGCCGGCGATCACCGACCACGAGATCCCGAAGATCCTGGAAGCCGCGGCCCAGGCCGGGGCGCAGGCCGCCGGCTACGTGATGCTCCGCCTGCCCGGCGCCGTGGCAGGCCTGTTCGAGGCTTGGCTGGAGGAGCACTTCCCCGACCGCAAGGACAAGGTGCTCAACCGGGTGCGCGAGCTCCGGGGCGGCAAGCTGTACGATCCGCGCTTCGGCAGCCGGATGCGGGGGGAGGGGATCTTCGCCGAGCAGGTCAAGGCGGTCTTCGAGACCTCCAGGCGTCGCTACGGGCTCGACCGGCGCCGCTTCGAGCTGACGGCCGAGTCCTTCCGCCGCCCGGGACAGATGGTGCAGCTCGGCCTCTTCTGATAAAGTCCTGCGCCAGCTCATGAGCGACAGCGATCTGCAGACGCTTCGCGCCCTGGTGCGCGAGGCGCTCCCGACCTATCACGGCTCGGGCCGCGCCATCGAGAATGCGCTGGGCATCGGCCACGGCAATCTCGCCCACCTGCTGGACGGCCGGCTGGAGCTGCGCGTGCGCCACCTGCTGGCCATCGCGAACATGCTGGGCGTGCCGCCGCACCAGTTCCTCGAGCTCGGCTGTCCGGAGACGAACGACGCGGCCCGCCGCGATCTGACCGATTTCGTCTCCATGAGCCTGCCGCCGGAGCGGAGAGTCGCCGTCCAGGCCGCGAAGGTCCCCGAGCTCGACAACCGCATCCGCAAGATCGTGCGCGAGGAGCTGGAAGCCCGCTTCGGCGCCGAAACGCCAAAAGTCTGAGCCCTCCCTGGAGAGGGGGCGCTCCCCCCCTTTCAGGTAGGGGCATCCAGCGGCTCCTGGCATAGCCTGGGGTCATCATGATCGTTCACGCCACCGCCGAAAGCTGGAAGATCCGCTATGCCGCCAAGATCGCGACCCCCGAGGACGCGATCCGTCTCATTCAACCCCGCAAGCGCATCCTGATCGGATCGGGAGCCGGCGAGCCCGTCCGCCTGGTGGAGGCGATGGTGGCCGACGGCGACCACCTCGAAGGCAACGAGATCGTCCACTTGATGACCCTCGGCTCGGCGCCGTACGTGCAGCCGGGCCTGCAGCACCGCTTCCGCCACACGGCGTTCTTCATCGGCGCCAACGTCCGGCCGGCGGTGCAGGAGGGGCGGGCCGATTTCATGCCCGTCTTCCTGTCGGAGATCCCGCAGCTCATCAGCTCCGGCCGGGTGCGCATCGACGTGGCCCTGGTGCAGGTGACGCCGCCCGACCGGCACGGCTTCGTGAGCCTCGGGGTGTCGGTGGACATCGTCCGCGCGGCCGTGGACACGGCCGACCTGATCCTGGCCGAGGTCAACCCGAACATGCCGCGCACCCTGGGCGACTCGTTCCTGCACGTCGACCGCATCGCCTCCCTGGTGCCGGTGGAAGGGCCGCTGCTGGAGCTGGCGCCGGAGCCGCTCGACGAGGTCTTCTGCGAGATCGGCCGCAACGTGGCCTCTCTGATCCCGGAAGGCGCGACCCTGCAGATGGGCATCGGCAAGATTCCGGACGCCACGCTCCACTTCCTGATGGACCGCGGCGACCTGGGCATCCACACGGAGATGCTCTCCGATGGCGTCATGAACCTGGCCGAGGCCGGCGTCATCAACGGCCGGCGCAAGACGCTCCTGCCCGGCAAGATCGTGACCTCGTTCATCATGGGCACGCGCAAGCTCTACGAGTGGGCGCACGACAACCCGGCCGTGGAGATGCGGCCGAGCGCGTTCACCAACGACATCTTCCAGATCGCGCGCAACGACCAGATGATCGCCATCAACTCGGCCCTGGCCGTGGATCTGACCGGCCAGGTCGCGGCCGACACGGTGCGCGGCAAGTTCTTCTCCGGCATCGGCGGCCAGGTGGACTTCATCCGCGGCGCGGCGCGCAGCCGGGGCGGCAAGCCGGTCATCGCCCTGCCGTCGACCGCCAAGAGCGGCACGGTCAGCCGCATCCAGACCGTCTTCGAGGAGGGGGCCGGCGTGGTCACCAGCCGAGGCGACATCCACTACGTGGCGACCGAGTACGGCATCGCCGACCTCTGGGGGAAGAACATCGGCCAGCGCGCCCACGCCCTGATCGGCATCGCCCATCCGGACTTCCGCAGCGAGCTGCTCGCCGAGGCCAAGAAGCGCTGCTACCTGTTCCCGGGGTGATCTGCCCCCTCCTCAGCACAGCCTTTGCAAGAAAAGGTTGGGCAGGACCACCGCGGAAGGGGGGATGCGTGCCGGCCGAAGACGACGAGCAGAACCTGCTGGACGAAAGCAGCATCGGGTTGCGGGCCGAGCTGCGGCCCGGCGGGCGGTTGAACGAGCGCGAGGTGCCGGTCGAGGTGGCGGACTACCCCCGCTTCCGCCGGCTGACGTTCTACAGCGTGCTGGCCGGGCTCTGTCCCCTGCTGCCCGTGCCCTTCCTCGACGACTGGGCCCTGGAGCGCATCCAGCGCCGCATGGTGCGCGAGCTGGGCGAGAGCCGCGACCTGGACCTCTCCGACGCCGAGGTGCGGGTCCTGGCCGGCGAGGGCGAGAAGCGGCTCTGGCCCGGCTTCCTCAAGGGCACGGCTCTGGCCGTGCGCTCCGGCGCCCGGCGCGTCCTGCGCAAGGTGTTCAGGACCGCCTTCTACGCGCTCCTGATGCGCGACGGCGTCCACCGCGCGGTCGAGACGTTCGTCCAGGGGTACCTCTTCCTCTATGCCTCCCGCCTCCCCCAGGGGCTCCGCCCGGCCGGCCGCACGCCGGAGCGGGTGCGGGCGGTGCGCGCAGCCGTGGTCGAGACCATGCTGGAGGAGGACGTGAAGCCGATCCATCGCGCCATGGGCCGGGCCTTCCAGCGGAGCTTCGACCTGCTGGTCAAGGCCGCCGGCCGGCTCGGCAGCGTCTTCGGGCGGCTGCGGGCGGGCGAGCGGGCCGACGAAGGGGAGGCCCTGCGCGAGGAGGAGGAGCTGCTGGGCGGCTTCGTCGACAACGTCGCCGCCGCGCTCTGGGGCAACGAGGAGTACTTCGAGCGGCTGGAGAAGTCGTTCGAGGAGAGGCTCCAGCGCAAGGCGTGAAGTCATTTCCCTAGACCGCGTGCCGCTCCAGGATCGCCGCGAAGTCCGTCCCCGCCGGCAGCGTCCCGAAGGCCCGCCCGCCCTCGCCCGCCAGCCGGGTGGCGCAGAAGGCGTCCGCCACGGCGGCGGGGGCATGGCGGATCAGGAGCGAGCCCTGGAGAGCCAGCGCCAGCCGTTCCACGAACCGCCGCGCCCGGCTCTCCGAGAGATCCTCCCGCAGGTTGGCGACCCAGGCGTCCAGCCGCTCGTCGCCGGCCTGGGAAATCTCGTCCAGCACCGCCTCCAGCGACTCGGGCGTCTTCGCGATCGCCCGCAGGACGTCCAGGCACTGGATGTTCCCGGAGCCTTCCCAGATCGAGTTGAGCGGCGCCTCGCGGTAGAGGCGGGCGAGCGGCCACTCCTCGACGTAGCCGTTGCCGCCCAGGCACTCCAGCGCCTCGGCGGCGTGAACCGGCGAACGCTTGCAGGTCCAATACTTGAGCACGGCGGTGGCGAGGCGCCGGAACGGCGTCTCCGCGGCGTCGTAGGCGCGGGCGAGACGCATCATCGCCGTGGTGGCCGCCTCGGATTCGAGGGCGAGATCGGCCAGGACATTGCGCATCAGCGGCTGATCGATCAGCGGCTTGCCGAAGGTCTGGCGATGGGCGGCGTGGTGGAGCGCCCGCGCGGTCCCCCAGCGCATCCCGGCCGCGGCGCCGATCACGCAATCGAGCCGCGTGTGGTTCACCATCTCCAGGATCGTCTGCACGCCGCGCCCCTCCTCGCCGACGAGGCGGGCCCAGGCGGCGCGGAGCTCCACCTCGCTGGAGGCGTTGGAGCGGTTGCCGAGCTTGTCTTTGAGCCGCTGGAGATGGAAGCGGTTGCGCGCGCCGTCCGGGTTGAAGCGGGGGAGGAGGAAGCAGGAGAGCCCGCCGGGGGCTTGGGCGAGCACGAGGAAGGCGTCGCACATCGGCGCCGAGCAGAACCACTTGTGGCCGGTGATCTCGTAGGAGTCACCGGCCGGCCGCGCCTGGGTGGTGTTGGCGCGCACGTCGGAGCCCCCCTGCTTCTCGGTCATCGCCATGCCACAGAGGGCGCCCGCCTTCTCCCACGACGGCACGAGGCGCGGATCGTAGACCGTCGAGGTGAGGCGCGGCGCCCATTCGGCGGCGAGCTCCGGCTGAAGGCGCAGGGCCGGCACCGCCGAGTAGGTCATCGAGAGCGGGCACCCCACCCCGGCCTCCACCTCGGCCAGCAGCATGAACATCGCCGCCCGCGCCACGTGCGCCCCGGGCCGCGGCTCGCGCCAGGGGAGGGCATGCAGCCCATGCTCCACCCCGAGCGCCATCAGCGCGTGCCAGGCGGGGTGGAACTCCACCTCGTCGATCCGGTTGCCGTTGCGGTCGTGCGTGCGCAGGACCGGCGGATGCTCGTTGGCCTGGAACCCCCAGGCGACCGTCTCCCGCCGCCCCACGATCTCCCCGAAAGCCCGCGCCCGCTCCTCGGCCCACCCCGCCCCCTCGCGCCGCAACGCCTCGGCGAGGACGTGGTCGGAGGTGAAGAGGTTGACGTCCTCGAACGGCGGCGGCTGGTTGAACACCGCGTGCGTGGAGTGGGAGTCGACGGGCTCGGCGACGTTCGGGGGGAGAGTCGTCGGTTCTGCCATAGGGGAAAGGATACTCCGCCTCGCCGCCCGGGATTTCAATCCCGGGCGGTGCCCCGTGCGATACGATCCCCACCGACCGACAGGAGACGACGTTGGCCATTCGTGAAGGCGCCTGGGATTGCCCCGTCTGCGGCCGGAAACGGAACCGCGGACCCGACAAGTTCTGCGGTGGCTGCGGCTCCCCGCGCGGCCCCGAGGTCCCGTTCTATCTGCCGGACGACGCGCCCGAGGTCACGGACGCCGAGGCCCTGAAGCGGGCCGCGGCCGGCGCGGACTGGATCTGCCCCTATTGCGGCGCGGACAACCCCGCCGTCAACACCTTCTGCTCCGGCTGCGGCGCGCCCCGCGACGCGGCAAAGACGCGCGAGGTCGTCGAGCGGCGCCTCGGCGCCCCGGCTCCCCCTGCTCCAGAGACGCTGGCGGCGCCCCCCCAGGGGAGCGGCGGATCGCGGCTGAAGAAGGGCTTCGGCCTCGGCTGCCTGGGATTGATCGCGCTGATCGCGCTCGCCGTCTTCCTCGGCCGGCCGAAATCGACGACGCTCACCGTCACCGGCTTCCACTGGCTGCGGACGATCGCGGTCGAGGAGCTCCGGCCGGTCGCCGAGCAGGCCTGGGAAGGGGAGGTGCCGGGCGGCGCCCGCATCCTCGGGAGAAGCCGCGAGGTCCATCACGTCGATCACATCCAGATCGGCAGCGAGACAAGGACCCGCACCGTCAGCGAGCGCGTGCGGACCGGCACCGAGCGGGTCAAGGTCGGCACCCGGGATCTCGGCAACGGCTACTTCGAGGACGTCTTCGAGGACCGCCCCACCTACGAGAACCGTTCGCGCGAGGAGACCTACCAGCAACCGGTCTACCGCGACCAGCCGGTCTACCGGCAGCGCGTCCGTTACGAGATCGAAAAATGGCAGCCCGACCGCGAGGCCCGCGCCGAGGGGCAGGACCACACCGCCGTCTGGCCCGATCCCCGGCTGGGAAGCAAGGAGCGCGCGGGGAAGCGCGAGGAAACCTACGAAGTGCTCTTCCGGACCGCCGAGGGGAAGCCGATCACCTACAAGGCGCCGAGCGAGGCGGTCTGGAGGAGCTTCGAGGCGGGGCGGAGCTACAAGGGGAAGGTTTACGGCAACGGGAAGGTGGCGGAGGTGGAG
>JBJMGZ010000307.1:0-7897 GCA_045807605.1 Thermoanaerobaculia bacterium
GGGGCCGGGAATCCAGCGTGGAGGGGGCGCCCTGTGGGGCGTCTCGGGTGGGGGCCGGGAATCCAGCGTGGAGGGGGCGCCCTGTGGAGGAGACGCCCCACGGGGCGTCTCTACAGTTCCCTGGGGGTGGCCATCGTCAACCCACCGCCGCGCGTTCCCGCCGCTCCAGCTCCTGGTCCTTGTACTGCAGCAGGTACAGCCGGTAGTAGATGCCGCGCAGGGCGAGCAGCTCCTGATGGGTGCCGATCTCGCGGATCTCGCCCTTGTGCATGACGAGGATGCGGTCCGCTTTCTGGATCGTGGACAGCCGGTGGGCGATCACGATGCTGGTGCGGTTGACCAGCAGGCGGTCGAGGGCCTTCTGGATGAGCTGCTCGGTCTCGGTATCGATCGAGGACGTGGCCTCGTCCAGGATCAGGATGCTCGGGTCGAAGGCGAGCGCCCGCGCGAAGGCGATGAGCTGCTTCTGGCCGACCGAGAGCCCCGCTCCCCGCTCGCGCACCGGCGACTCGAACGCTCCCGGCAGGCGCTCGATGAAGGGCAGGGCATGGACCTCGCGCGCCGCCCAGCGCAGGCGCTCGTCGTCGATGCTCTCCTCCCCGAGCCGGATGTTCGCCCCCACCGTGCCGGAGAAGAGGAAGACGTCCTGGAGCACCATGGCCACGCTGCGGCGCAGGCGGGGGAGGTCCCACTGCCGCACGTCGGTCCCGTCCACCCGCACGGCGCCGCTGTCCACGTCGTAGAAGCGCAGGAGGAGGTTCGCGAGCGTGCTCTTGCCCGCTCCCGTGTGGCCCACCACCGCCAGGGTCTCCCCGGGCTCGACCCGGAACGAGATCCCCTTGAGCACCGGCTCGTTCTCCTTGTAGGAGAACCAGACGCGGTCGAACTCGATCGCGCCCCGCACCCGCCCGGGAGCATAGGCGTCCGGCGGCGAGACGATCGTCACCGGCGTGTCCAGGAGCCGGAAGACGCGCTCCGAGGAGGCCATGGCGCCCTGCAGGATGTTGTACTTCTCCGACAGGTCCGCCAGCGGCTGGTAGAAGCGCTGCGCGTACTGGAGGAAGGCGATCAGCGCGCCGATCGAGATCGCCGCCGAGATCACCCGGCCGCCGCCGAACCAGAGGATCAGGCCGATCCCCAGCGCCGTGATCAGCTCCACCCCGGGGTAGAAGACCGCATAATAGAAAATACCGCGGACGTTGGCGTCGCGGTGCGCCTCGTTGATCTCCTCGAAGTCGCGGTAGGCCCGCTCCTCGCGGTTGAAGAGCTGGACGATCGGCATGCCGGTCAGGTGCTCCTGGAGGAAGGCGTTGATGCGGGCGATCTTCACCCGCACCTCGCGGAAGCTCTCCCGCGCCCGCGCCTTGAACCAGGAGGTCAGGAGAAGCAGCAGCGGCACGATCGAGAACGCCACCAGCGCGAGGCGCCAGTCGAGCCAGAACAGCACCCCGACGATGCCGGCGAGCAGCAGCACGTCGCCCAGGATCGCCACGATGCCGGCCGCGAACAGCTCGTTGAGAGCGTCCACGTCCGTGGTCACCCGGGTGACGAGCCGGCCGATGGGGTTGCGGTCGTAGTAGGAGATCGGCAGGCGCTGCAGATGCCCGAAGATCTGCCGCCGCATGTCGTTCATGATGTACTGCCCCATGAGCTGCATCACATACCCCTCGGCATAGAGCACGAGGAAGGTGAGCACCAGGGCGACGAGGTAGATCACGGCCACGACGTTCAAGCCCTGGACGGCCACGCTCGCCGGCTCGATCCCGCGCGCGAGGAGCGCGTCCCGCACCCAGGCGCTCACGCCCGACAGCTTGCCGGGATCCCCGCCGGGCCGGATGAAGAGGTCGAGGGAGACGGCGAACGCCAGGGGACCGACGAGCTGGAGCGCCGAGGAGCAGAAGATCAGCGCCACGGCCGCGGCGGTCATCCCCCGGTAGGGCCGGAGATAGCCGAGCAGGCGCTTCATCAGGCGGGCGTCGTACGCCTTGCCGAGGGCCTCCTCTTCGTGTTGGGCGTCGGGCTCGCTCATCGCGGGAAAGATATCATCCCCACCCTATACCCTTTCATCTATTCCCTTACTGGTGGTACACTCCGTCCCAGCTTCAAACGAGTAGGTCCGGATTTCGTTTTTCAGGGGGTTCTGCCGTGCCGCCGACGTTGAACCAGCTTCTCAAGGAAATGGTGGGCCAGGGAGGGTCCGACCTCCACATCACCACGAACTCCGCGCCCCAGATCCGGGTGGACGGCGGCCTGCGGGCGCTCAACTACCCGCAGATGACGCCGTCGGAGACCAAGCAGCTCGCCTACTCCATCCTCACGGACAACCAGAAGCACCGGCTGGAAGAGGACCTGGAGATCGACCTCTCCTTCGGCATCAAGGGGCTGGCGCGCTTCCGGGCCAACATCTTCCACCAGCGCGGCGCCATCGCCGCCGTGTTCCGGCAGATCCCCTTCGAGATCAAGGGGTTCAAGGAGCTCGGCCTGCCGACCATCATCGAGAAGCTGTGCGACAAGCCGCGCGGTCTGATTCTCGTGACCGGCCCCACCGGCTCGGGCAAGTCGACCACGCTCGCCGCCATGCTCGACAAGATCAACCGCGAGCGCAGCGAGCATATGATCACCATCGAGGACCCGGTCGAGTTCCTGCACTCGCACAAGAAGTGCCTGGTCAACCAGCGCGAGGTGCACGCCGACACCCATGGCTTCGCCAACGCGCTGCGCTCGGCCCTGCGGCAGGACCCCGACGTGGTGCTCATCGGCGAGATGCGCGACCTGGAGACCATCGAGTCCGCGCTGCGCATCGCCGAGACCGGCCACCTCACCTTCGCCACCCTGCACACGAACTCGGCCGCGCAGTCGATCAACCGCATCATCGACGTGTTCCCGGCCCACCAGCAGGGTCAGATCCGCGCCCAGCTCTCGCTCGTGCTGGAGGGGATCCTCTGCCAGGCCCTGCTGCCGCGGGCCGGCGGCAAGGGGCGCGTGATGGCCATGGAGATCCTCATCCCCAGCTCGGCCATCCGCAACCTGATCCGCGAGGACAAGGTGCACCAGATCTACGGCATGATGCAAACCGGCCAGGCGAAATATGGGATGCAGACGTTCAACCAGTCCCTGGCCTCTCTCTACTTCAAGCGCATGATCACCCTGGAGACGGCACTGTCGCGGTCGTCGCTGCCGGACGAGCTGCAGGAGATCATCGCGCGCGGTCCCGCTTCGCTCAACCCCAACATCGGGGGCGAAGGCGCGGCGGCAAGGAGTTAAGCAATGCCCAGCTTCGAATGGAAGGGCCGCACGTCAGCCGGCCAGACGCAGGAGGGGGTCCTGCTGGCCGACTCCCGCGACGCCGCCGCCGCCCTGCTGCGGCGCCAGCGGATCCAGGTCACCAACCTGCGCGAGCGGGGCCGGGAAATCAAGCTGCTCCCGCGCATGCCCACCAAGGTCAGCCGCAAGCGCATCTCCATCTTCACGCGGCAGTTCTCGGTGATGCTCGACGCCGGCCTGCCGCTCGTGCAGTGCCTGGAGATCCTGGGCGGCCAGGAGGAGAACCGCACCTTCGCGGGCATCATCAACGACGTGCGCAGCGACGTCGAGTCGGGCTCCTCCATCGCCGATGCCATGAAGAAGCACCCCAAGGCGTTCGACGACCTGTTCGTCAACATGGTGGCGGCCGGCGAGGCGGGCGGTATCCTCGACGTGATCCTCCAGCGCCTCTCGATCTACATCGAGAAGGCCGTGAAGCTGAACAGCCAGGTGAAGTCGGCCCTCATCTACCCGGTGGCGGTCATCGTCATCGCGGCCGGCGTGGTGTTCATCATCCTGTGGAAGGTCATCCCGGTGTTCGCCCAGCTCTTTTCCGGCCTGGGCGGCGAGATGCCCCTCATCACCCGCATCGTGATCGCGGCCAGCAACTTCATCGGCCGCTACTTCATCTTCATGTTCGCGATCGGATTCGCCGGATTCATCGCGCTCCAGCGCTACCACAAGACCTACCGCGGCCGGCGCGTGCTCGACGGCGTGCTGCTCAAGGTCCCGATCATCGGCATGCTGCTGCGCAAGATCGCGGTGGCCCGCTTCTGCCGGACGCTCGCGACCCTGACCTCCTCGGGCGTGCCGATCCTCGACGGCCTGGAGATCACCGCCAAGACGTCGGGCAACGCCATCATCGAGGACGCCATCATGGCCGTGCGCAAGAGCGTCGAGGAGGGCAAGACGATCAGCGAGCCGCTGGCCGACACCAAGGTGTTCCCGGCCATGGTGGTGCAGATGATCAACGTCGGCGAGCAGACCGGCGCCCTCGACCAGATGCTCTCCAAGATCGCGGACTTCTATGAGGACGAGGTGGACACGGCCGTGGCCGGGCTGATGAAGCTGATCGAGCCGCTCATGATCACGGTCCTGGGCGCGGTCATCGGCACCATCGTGGCCGCCATGTACCTGCCGCTCTACTCGATCCTCAGCAAGATCGGGTAGTTTAAGAGGGGAGGCGGCGGGCTCTTCCCGCCGTCTCTCGGTTCCGCGGCGCCTCATGTCGAACCTCACCAACCAGCTCCGGTGGTACATCGCCGTCCGGGTCGTGGCGATCGGCAGCGTGCTGATCCCCTACGCCCTGCTGCAGATCGGCCCCACGTCGCCGCCGCCCGAGGTCGAGGGGAGCCTGCCGCCCGTTGTCACCACCACGGCGCCGGCCCCCACACCGGTCCCGACACCGGAGCCCTCGCAATCGCCGGAAGCGGCAGCGTCGCCATCTCCGCAGCCCTCTCCCACTCCGGCTCCGGCTCCGACGCCGGCGCCGGCGACGATCCTGGTCGGCCCGCCCGCGCCCTCTCCCGAGCCCCAGATGCTGCGGCCGGAGGTGGTCTTCCGCCTCGGCGGCCTGACCTTCGCCGCCACCCTGGTCTACATCGCCCTGCTGCGCCTCCTCCGCCGCCAGCCGACGGTCCAGGCCTACATCCAGTTCTTCGGCGACCTGCTGCTGATCACGGCGCTGGTCTACTACCTGGGCGGCGTCGAGAGCCCGTTCTCGATGCTCTACCTGATCGTCATCGCCGTGGCCTCGACGCTGCTGCGCCGCCGCGCCGGCATCACGGTGGCCTCGGCGGCGAACGTGCTCTACGCCGGCCTGGTCCTCGGCCTCTACTTCCACCGCATCCCGCTGCCCCCGGGAGCGCCGGAGACGGTGCCGGTCTTCCGGCTGGCCTATGGCCTGGCGGTGCACTGCTTCGGCTTCTACGGCGTGGCGCTCCTCACCTCCTACCTGGCGCACAACGTCGCCCGGGCGGAGCGCGAGCTGGAGGAGAAGCGGGAGCACCTGGCCGACCTGGAGGTCGTGCACCGCGACGTCATCGAGTCGATCAGCAGCGGCCTGATCACCACCGACCTCGAGGGGGTGGTCACCAGCGTCAACCACGCCGGGCTGAGCATCCTGGAGCGGCCCATGGAGGAGCTGGTGGGGCGGCCGATCCGCGAATCGGGCCTGTTCTCCCCCGAGCGCTGGGGCGAGCTGACCGCGGCCAGCGAGAGCAGGCGCACCCTGCGCGCCGAGACCGAGCTCGCGCGCGGCGGCGGTGATTCCCGCGATACGCGCGATACTCGCAACATTGGTTTCTCCATCTCGCAGCTCAACGACGCGGACGGCCGGCACCGCGGCTTCATCGTCATCTTCCAGGACTTCAGCCGCTGGCGGAAGCTCGAGGGCGAGCTGCGGATCAAGGACCGCATGGCCGCCGTGGGCGAGCTCGCGGCCGGCCTGGCGCACGAGATCGGCAACCCGCTCGCCGCCATCTCGGGCTCGGTGCAGATGCTGTCGAGCGCTCCGAACGCCACGCCGTCGCAGCGCAAGCTGATCGACATCCTGCTCAAGGAGAGCCAGCGCCTGGACCGGACGATCAAGGGCTTCCTGCGCTTCGCGCGGCCGCGGGAGCGCTCCACCCAGCCTTTCGACATCGCGCGGCTGCTGGCCGAGAACTGCGAGCTGCTCCGCAACAGCGGCGAGGTCTCCGACCGCCATCGGATCGAGGTCAAGCTCGATCCGCCTTCGGCCTCCGTGATCGCCGATCCCGATCAGGTGAGCCAGATCTTCTGGAACCTGGCGCGCAACTCCCTGCGCGCCATGCCCGGCGGCGGCACGCTGACGATCGTGGGCCGGCTCGATGAGGAGTGTTACCGGATGCAGGTCATCGACACCGGCCGCGGCATGACCGAGGAGCAGCGGGCCAACCTGTTCCACCCGTTCCAGTCGTTCTTCGACGGCGGCACGGGCATCGGCATGGCGATCGTGTACCGGATCGTCCAGGAGCACGGCGGGCGGCTGGACGTGGAGACCCGGCCGGGCGGCGGCACGACGATCACGGTCGAGCTGCCCGCCCTCCAGCCGGGCGCGGCCATGGCCTCTTCCGGCGAGGCCGCCCGCGCCGCCGGGGCGGAGGCGCCATGAGCGAGCGCGCCCGCCTGCTGGTGGTGGACGACGAGTCGAGCATCGTCGACTTCCTGTCGCTGCTCTTCGAGGAGGAGGGCTACGCGGTCCGGACGGCGTGCTCCGCGGCCGAGGCGCGCCAGGCGCTGGCCGGCCAGAGCTTCGACCTGATCCTCTGCGACGTCATGATGCCGGACGGCAGCGGGCTCGACATCCTCAAGGAGGCCAAATCGGGCGGTATCGACTCCCAAGCGGGCGGCCCCGCCGTCGTCATGATGACGGCCTACACCTCGACGAAGACCGCGATCGAGGCGATGAAGTCCGGCGCCGCCGACTACATCTCGAAGCCGTTCGACGTCGAGGAGCTGAAGATCGTCGTCCAGAAGGCTCTGGAGCGCGAGCAGCTCGCGGACGAGAACATCTACCTGCGCCGCGAGCTGGAGCAGAAGTACACGTTCAACAACATCATCGGCAAGAGCCCGCGCATGCAGGCGATCTTCTCGCTCATCGAGCGGATCGCGCGCACCAGCTCGACGGTGCTGATCCACGGCGAGAGCGGCACGGGCAAGGAGCTGATCGCGCGGGCCATCCACTTCGCGAGCCCGCGCGCGAACCGGCGCTTCCTGTCGCTCAACTGCGGCGCGCTGCCGGAGAACCTCCTCGAGAGCGAGCTCTTCGGCCACGAGCGCGGCGCCTTCACCGGCGCGGTGCGGGAGAAGAAGGGCCTCTTCCAGGAGGCCGACCGCGGCACGCTCTTCCTCGACGAGATCGGCGAGATGACGCCGACGATGCAGGTGAAGCTGCTGCGCGCCATCCAGGAGCGGGTGGTGCGCAAGGTTGGCGGCACGGAGGAGGAGACGGTTGACGTCCGCATCATCGCGGCGACGAACCAGGACCTGGAGACCCGGCTCACCACGGGCGAGTTCCGCGAGGACCTCTACTACCGGATCAACGTGCTGCCGATCCACCTGCCGCCGCTGCGCCAGCGCCGGGAGGACGTCCCGCTGCTGGTCGACTTCTTCCTCGAGAAGTACTGCCGGCAGATGGAGCTGCCGCCGCGGCAGATCTCGGTCGAGGCCATGCACCTGCTGGAGGGCTACGACTGGCCGGGCAACGTGCGCGAGCTCGAAAACCTGATCGAGCGCGTCCTCGCCTTGTCGCACGCCGAGACGATCACCACGCGGGACCTGCCGGTCCACCTGCTCACCCAGCGCCGGGCGAGCTCGGACTTGATCTCTCTCCCCGAGGAGGGGCTCGACCTGGAGGCCTACCTCGAAGACATCCGCGCCCAGCTCATGCAGCAGGCCCTGGAGCGCACCGACGGCGTCCAGACCCAGGCCGCCGAGCTGCTGGGAATGAGCTTCCGGAGCTTCCGATATTCCGCGAAGAAGGCGGGCCTCAAGGGCGGCGACTAGCCGCCCGGCGCTTCCTGTGTAGGGGAGGGGCTTGCCCCCTCCCGGGCGGGGGAAAGCCCAAAGGTCG
>JBJMGZ010000308.1:0-2572 GCA_045807605.1 Thermoanaerobaculia bacterium
GGTTCCGGGAACCGGCGTTCCTGGTGTCCTAGCCGTTGGGGTCCATGATGCTGCCGGCGTCCTGGCCGGGTTTCGGGGGCGGGGTGCCGTCGCGGCTGTCGGGGTCCATGATGCTCCCCTCCTCCTCCCAGGCCGGCGAGAGCCGGGCGGTGAAAGATCGGAGCCAGCCGTTCAGGAGATCGAGGAGGGCCGCCGGGCCGGGTGGCGCGGCCCGGCGTGCGATCGGTCCAGCCTGGGCGGAGCCGGCCAGGAGCAGGGCCAGGGTGAGAGCGGCGGCGACGGGACGAAAGAGACGAGGCATGCGCGGAGCTCCTCTCCGGCGGTCCACCCGAGTGGCCGTCATGGTCGCGCGGGGGACCGTCGAAGAGAGAGTGGCACAGGCGGGTGAGCCGTGGACGGTCCGTGGAGCGCGCTTTCCCGGGAACGCCGGCAAATGTCCTCCCGCAAGAAGGCCGGGCCTTCGGCCCAATGTCTTGAGGATGCCGGCGAGACGCCAGCGGTCCCAGGGAAAAAGACGCGCTCACTCCTCTCGTGAGGCCAGCTCCTCGACCGCGCTCCGGAAGGAAACCGGATCGATCGCAGGGTGCTGGTGGAGATGGGGCTCGATCTGCTCGAAACGCCGGAGGAGCTCCTGCCGGTCGACCAGACCTGTCTCCAGCATCTTCCGCACATCTTCCAGGTCCAGGGAGTGCCCGCGCTCGATCTTGGCGAGCGCCTGGGAGTAGAGATCATAATGGTAGAACGCGATCCGCCCCTCCCGGGCGATGTAGACGCTCCGGTCCTGCCAGCCGGGGACCGCGGGGATGAACTGGTCAGGGGCGGCCAGCTCGATGTTGACCTCCAGGCTCTCCTTGAGGCGGGGCAGCGCCCGGAGGACCCGGTCGCTGTCCGGCTCCAGCTTGAGGTCGATGTCGACCGTGCTGATCCTCCAGCCGAAGAGCACCGCGGTGGCCCCGCCGGTGAAGTAGAGCCGGAGGTCCTTTTCCGCTTCGGGGCCGAGCGCCTGCATGAAGCGCCGGAGGCGCTCGGCGTCTACACGCCGCCGCATTCTGCCGCCCGTTCGAAGCTGACGAGCCGCCGCACCAGGGCGTTGTAGCGGGAGTGCGCGGTGTCGGTTCCCGAGCTGGCCAGGAGGTCGTAGAGCCGGTGCTCCGCGGTGGGAATGACCTGCTCGGGCACCGGCAGGCCGATCCTGCGGAGCCGGGGAGCGCCGATCGAAACCAGGAGGGCTGGGATCGATTCGATGCCCCGGGCGAGATCGGAGAGCCCCTCTTCCACCAGATCCCCTCCGGGCAGCGCGCGCAGGTCCAAGGCCATGATGTCCAGTATACCGAGGTGCGCCTTCAGCTCGCGGGCTCTCCGCTTTCGCCGGCGCCCTTCATCAACCAGACATACCCGTCCTCCAGGCTGGGCCTGGCCGGCTCCGCGGTGGGATGGCCCTCCGCGGAGGGACCCACGAGACGGTATTGAACCCCGTCGGAGAGATGAAGCATGGAAACGATGGTCAGCCCCCGCTCCGGCTCCATGGGACGATCCATCATCACCGTCCAGACGTGGCCGGCGGCGGCGTTCGTCAGCTCGGCGGGGCTGCCACGGAAGAGGGCTCGCCCCTTGGCCAGCACCGCGATGTCGCGGCAGGTCTGCCCGATATCTTCCACGATGTGGGTGGACAGGATCACCGTCCGGTCCGCGGCCAGCTTGACCAGGAGGTTGCGGAAGCGGATGCGCTCTTCCGGGTCCAGGCCCGCCGTGGGCTCGTCGACGATGAGGACCCGCGGATCGTTGACCAGCGCCTGGGCGATCCCCACGCGCCGCTTCATGCCGCCTGAAAAACCCTTGATCCTGCGCTGAGCACAATCCTGGAGGGCGACCATTTCCAGCACCTGGGCGACGCGCCGTGCGCGCCGGCGAGGCTCGTCCAGTCCCTTGAGGATCGCCATGTAATCGACGAACTGGGCGGCGGTCAGCTCGGGATACATGCCCAGCTCCTGCGGCAGGTAGCCCAGGATGGCTTTGGCCCTCCGCTTGCCGGTCTCCGTCGTGAGGTCGTGCCCCTCCACGCGGACAGCGCCGCGGCTCGGATTGACGATGCCCGCCAGGATCCGCATCAGAGTGGTCTTGCCGGCGCCATTGGGACCCAGCAACCCGAACATCCCGGAAGGAATCTCGAGGTCGATACCGCGCAGCGCCTGTGCGGCCTTGGCTCCGCGGCCATAGGTCTTGGTGAGACCGGCGATTTCGATCACAGAACCTCCGCTTCAGAGATAACGTTCCTGACGGCGCAGCAGCGCCCAGGAAACCACCAGGAGAATCATCGATCCCGCGAAGAGCACGAATTGATTCAAGGCCAGGTCGGGATGGCCGGGAACGAGCACGCCCAGGAAAAGGAACACGTACCGGGCGTTCAGCCTGAACCAACTGTTCATCAGCAAATGGACGAGCCAGACCGCTCCGGCCAGGAAAGCGCCCATCGTGGTCTGGGCTCCCGCCAGGGCGCCGCCGGTTCCGAGAGCGGCCAGGAACAGGGTCGGCAGGAGCCACACCAACTGAACGCGCAACAGGCCCCCGAGCG
>JBJMGZ010000309.1:0-8282 GCA_045807605.1 Thermoanaerobaculia bacterium
ACCTGGAGGCGCAGGGCGACTTCCTCGACCACGAGTACACCTTCACCCGCGGCGGCGAGCCCGTGGCCCAGGTGTCCAAGCGCTGGCTCTCCATCCGCGACTCGTACGCCATCGACGTCGCTGCCGGCGAGGACGACGTCCTCCTCCTGGCCTGCGCCGTGGTCGTCGACATGGCCTGCCACAAGGAGGAGGGGCATCATCATTGAGGCCCCGGCGCCGGGCCGTTGACCCACGATCCTCCTCAGCCACACCGCAGGCCGACCCCTTGAAGAAGCCGTGAATCCGGCGCGCTCCTCCCGCCCGTAATCCAAGATGAACGGCTTGGCAAGTGACATGCTTGCTCAATGCGTCTACACACAGAGGAGTACACCATGAACAGAAAAGACGCAAAAGGCTTCAGGGGGGAAATCAGGACAGGATTGGTGTGGGGGTGGATCGCGCTGGTTGCCTTGGCGACGGTGGGAGCCGTGGCGTTCGGGGGGAGCGCGGCGGCCGCTCCGAACCTCGGGAGAGGCGCCGTCTTCGTGATGACCAACGATCCGGGCGGCAACTCGATCCTCGTCTTCCGGCGCAACCCGAACGGGAGGCTCATCGCGGCGGGCAGTGTCGCGACGGGAGGCCTCGGCAACGGCACGATGCCGGATTCCCTCGCTTCCCAGGGGAGTCTGGTGCGCAGCGGCAACCTTCTCTTCGCCGTGAACGCCGGCAGCGACGAGATCTCCGTCTTCTCCATCGGCAGGAAGAATCTGACCCTGGTCGAGACGGTCCCTTCCGGCGGTGACTTGCCGACGAGCCTGGCGGTGCTCGACGACCTTCTCTACGTCGTCAACGTCGGCAGTGGCGAGATCACCGGATTCCGCATCGCCTCGGGAGGGCAGTTGACGGCCCTGGCCGGCTCCACCCGGCCGATCAGCGGCGGTCCCTCCATCCCGATGGAGGGTGCTTCCCAGGTGAGCTTCACTCCGGGCGGTGAGGCGCTGCTGGTGACGGTGAAGATGCCGTCCGTCATCGACGTCTTCCGCGTCCGCGCAGATGGCCTGACGGACGGACCCTTCACGGCTGCTTCGAGCGGCGGGGGACCGTTCGGCTTCGCTTTCGACCGCCGCGGCCACCTGGTCGTTACCGAAACCAACGGCGGCCCACCCAACGAGGGCTCCGCGTCTTCCTATGAGGTCGCGGCCGACGGCACCCCGACGGTCATCAGCGGCAGGGTCGGCAGCGGACAGATTGCGACCTGCTGGGTCGTGATCACGGGTCCCTTCGCCTACACGACGAATACTGCGAGCGGCACGATCTCGAGGTATCGCGTGGAAAACGATGGCATGCTCGCCCTGCAGCAGTCGGTCGCGGCGACCACCGGCGGCAACCCGATCGACATGGCGCTCTCCAGCGGTGAGGAGTTCCTCTACGCCGTCGTCGACGGTGTGGGCAGGATCAGCATCCAACGCATCGAGGACGACGGCAGCCTGACCCCGGTCAAGGGAGGGGTGAACGTTCCGCCGTTCTCCCAGGGAATCGTCGTTTTCTAGCCATATACTGCCCGAATGCGCAGCTCGGTAAGGCCGGAGGAGAGCGATGTTTAGTCTCGTGGCGCTCTGCGCGCTTCTCCTCCCGCCGGCCCTGCCCGCCGGCGTGGCCCCCTTGCCGGAGGCGCTCGAGAACCGCGTCGAAGCGCTCCTCGAAGAGGCGGAGAAGTACCGCGGGCTGGAGGCGAAGGAGGCCGTTCCGTCCGGCACCGTGGACGATTCGGCTCTCAAGAGGAAGATGGTCGAGTCGTTCCAGACCGACCTGCCCCCGGAGAAGCTGCGGCCGGTCGAGGTGGCTCTGAAGGCCTTCGGCCTGGTGCCGGAGAGCCTCGACCTGGTGAAGTTCTTCCCCGAGCTCCTGACCAGCCAGGTGGCCGGCTTCTACGACCCGGAGCGGCATTACCTCGCCCTGGTGCAGCGCGAAGGTGAGATCGTGCCGTCGAGCGACCTTCCGGCCGACCAGGTCAGGAAAGCCGAGGAGGCGGTGCTCGTCCACGAGCTGACGCACGCGCTCCAGGACCAGCACTTCCACCTGGAGACGTTTGCGAGCGGCCAGCCGCTGGACGACGCGGACGTGGCCAGGGTCGCCCTGATCGAGGGCGACGCCACTCTGGTCATGATGGATTTCTTCTCCGGCATGAGCCTGGCGGCCCTGCCCGGGGTCGAGGAGATGATGGGCTCGTTCCTGGACGACCCGCGCCGGATGCTGGAGGCCGCCCCCGGGATTCCGGGCGTGGCCGAGCTGGCCTCGGCCCCGGCCTGGTTCCAGGACACGCTGCTCTTCAGCTACTTCGAGGGCTTCCGGTTCTCCCTGAGCGTGCGCCGCAAGGGCGGGCAGGAGCTGCTCGACCGGGCCTTCACCAGGGACCCTCCGCGCTCCTCGGAGCAGATCCTCCATCCCGAGAAGTGGCACACGAAGCGGGACGACCCGGTGGTCCTTCCCTGGCCGGACCTCTCCCGCGCGCTGCCGGGCTGGACCAAGGCGACCGAGGCGCAGCTCGGCGAGCTCACGATCCGCACCCTGCTGCGCGGCGCTCTCAAGAAAGACGAGCGCGCTGCCCAGGCCGCGGCGGGCTGGGGCGGGGACCGCTTCGCCGTCTATGAGAAGGACGGCGAGCGGCTGCTGGCCTGGCTCACCGAGTGGGACACGGACGTCGACGCCCGCGAGTTCCAGGGCGCCGCCAGGGGCCTGGGCCGGGGCTGGGCGGTCCAGCGCACCGGCCGGCGGGTCGTGGTGATCCGTGGGACGCTCAGGAAGCCCGAGCGAGCGGCGCTCCAGGCGGAGCTGGCCGCCGTCCGGGCCGAGCCGAGGTAGGGCAGGCGGCTAGACGCGCTCTTTCAGGCCGTCGACCGTGGTGATGTGCGCGCGCTGGCGGGGGATGAGGCCGCGGATCAGCGCCTGGCAGTCGGCGGGCAGGTTCTGGTCGTTGAGCGCGTCCTCGTAGTCCTTGAGGCCGTGCTCCTCGCCCTCCTTGAGGGCCTTGAGCGCAGCCGCGTTGCCGAGGAGCTTCGCGGTGCCCTCGACGGCCTTCGCGAAGGCGCCCCAGGGGCCCGAATCCGAAGACGGCTTGCCGCCGTGCTGCTCGACGTGATGCCAGAGCGCGTCGGCCGCGTCGCGGTGGTCGCGCTGGATGGCCCGCAGCTCCTCGATCCACGGGTCGTGCGGATCGCTGCCCAGCTTGTCGATCGCCTGCCGGTAGGTCTCGATCGCGCTCATCTCACCCCGCAACAGGCTGTTCAGGGTGTTGGTTTCGGTGGCGGTTGTTGCCATGTGGATCCTCCTTGATGGATTTGCAATGGGAGGGCGGTACGCCTGCCCCGAGCTTTCCTGCGAAGGGTTGTGCAAGCGATGTGCCGTCGATTTGGAGTAGAGTCGGGCCAGATACCATGGAAGGCAGGTGCTCGCCATGCCGTTCGAGTTGAAGGCTCCCCGCTTTCGGGTTCAGTCTCCGTTCCTCTCCTCGTTGAGGGCCCGCTTCGGCCGCCTCGGCCGCTGGCTCCTCCTGCTCGTCGTCCCGCTCTTCCTGCTGCGGGGCTGCTTCATCACCTACGTCCCTCCCGACCAGATCGGCGTGCGCCAGGTCTCGTTCGGCCCGGGCCGGGGCCTGCAGAAGGAGGCCGTGTCGACCGGCTACCGCCGCGAGGTGAGCGGCTATGAGACGGTCTATACCTTTCCGCGCGAGATCCAGGTCGTGGAGTTCACGAACCACCCGTCGGAGCGCGGGGCGGGGCACCGCCAGATCGGGGCGATCAAGGTGCCCACCGTCGACGGCTATCCGGTGGACGTGGACGTGACCGTGCTCTACCGGATCACCGATCCCTACAAGGTGGCTTCCCGGTTCGGGTTCGGCAAGGGTTACGAGGAATCGGTGGTGATCCGCTTCACCGATCCGCTGGTCAAGGAGTTCCTGGGCGAGCTGCTGGCCGAGGAGTTCTACCACGAGGCGCGGCTGCGCCGGGTGCGGGAGCTCAAGCGCGAGCTGGTGCGGCGGCTGGAGCCCAACGGGATCTTCCTGGTCGACGTCCTGCTCCGGCAGTACGACTACCCGGAGACCTTCCAGACCCTGACCGAGCAGAAGAAGCTCCAGGACCAGTCGGTGCTCGCCAACCGCACCTTCGCCAAGCAGGCGGAGGTCCAGACGCGCCTCAACCAGGTCACGGCCGAGGGCCAGAACCTGATCAACGTCAAGGGCTCGGAGTTCAACGCCATGATCACCGAGATCAACGCCCGCAAGGACCTCTACGAGCGGCAGAAGCGGGCCGAGGCCGACCTCCTGGTACGCTCGGCCGAGGCCAACGGCACCGAGCTGATCAACCGCGCGCTCGAAGGCGCCGGCTCGGCCAAGCTGCTTCGCCTGCGCCGCGGCCTTGCCCTGATCAACGGCATCAAGGGGCCGATCTACATCAGCGAAGACCCGACCGACCTGGGGAAGCCATGAAGAAGATCGCAACGCTCGTCCTTCTGCTCGCCGCCGCCGGCGGGCTGGCCGGCTGCACCCCGCATACCACCGCGGCCACCGAGGTCGGGGTCAAGTTCAACAAGGTGATGAAGTCCTACGAGCTCAAGGAGCCGGGCGCCACGCACTTCTTCATGCCGGTGCTCAACGGCTGGAGGACCTTCGACATCTCGCTTCAGAACCTGGTGATGTCCGCCCGCGTGGAAGAGGGCAGCCGGAGGGAGAAGGACGACCTGCGCTTCAAGACCCGGGACGGCAACGACATCGAGACCGACGTGACGGTGCGCTGGCGGATCGACCCGCGCCGGGTGGCCCAGGTCTGGGCGCTCGTGGCTCCGAGCACCGAAGAGGTGCAGGAGCGGCTGGTGCGCCCGTTCGGCCGGACCTACATCCGCGACGTCCTCAACCGGCTCAACTCCGAGGACTTCTACAATCCCCGCCTGCGCTTCGCCGCGGCCAACGACGCCACGAATCTGATGGCGAAACACCTCAGCCCCTACGGCATCGTGGTGGAGCAGGTGCTGCTGGGCGACTTCTCGTTCAAGCCCGAGTACCAGCGCCTGATCAACGCGCGCAAGGAGGCGGAGAAGACGGCGGAGAAGCTGGAGGCCGAGATCCTGGCCACGCAGGAGTCGAACCAGGCAAATCTCCAATCGAAGGTGGCGGAGATGACCGAGAAGCTGACCCGCGCCGAGGGCGAATTCGAGCAGGCCCGGCGGACGGCCGACGCCTACCTGGTCCGCCGCCAGCAGGAGGCGCAGGCGATCCTGGCCGAGAAGACCGCCCTCGCCGAGGGCACCCGCAAGGAGCGCGCAGCCCTGAACAGCAGCGCCGGCGATGCCTACGTCAACCTGCAGCTCATCGAGGCCCTGCAGAAGAAGGAGATCCGGCAGATCCCGAAGCTGCCCGGCGGCAACATGATCATCGACGGCAACAAGCTCCTCGAGCAGCTCGGGATCGTCCGCTACGAGGCGAACCAGGAGGAGGAGCATCAGCCATGAGCCGCGCGGGGGCGGGGGGCGCTCCGCTGCTCAACCTGGCCGGCTCGTCGTTCGACTTCGGCAACGTGCTCTTCGCGGTGCTCCAGGAGTGCGAGCACCGCCGCCGCGCCCTGCTGCCCGGCGAGGCCGAGGCGCGGCTGCGGGAGGCGGCGCGCCAGAAGCTGGAGGAGATCCGGGAGAGCTACCGCGAGTCCGGCGGCACGCCCGCCTACTGGCAGGCCCTGGAGCGCGAGGTCCTCGACACCGCCCTGCCCCAGTACATTCCGGCCGCGATGGAGCAGACCCGGCTGGAGAAGTCCGCCTATGACCTCTGGCGGCAGGGAGACGCCCTGGCCCGCGCGGCCTTCGCGCTCGCCGGCCTGATCCTGGGCGGCCTCCTCGTCGCCGCCCCCTTCATCCCGATCTTCGAGGACGCCTTCGCCTTCATCCTCGCCGTGGTGGGCCTCCTCTACCCGGAGATCAAGCAGCTCGTGAGCGACCTGCGGCACTCCCGGCTCCTGAACCGGCTGATCGTCCAGGCCGAGAAGTATCAGAAGGACGGTCGCCTGCACTACCTGAGCGCGACCCGCCTGGAGGAGGAGCTGGAAGCGATGGGGAGCGCAGGGAAGGAGATGCCGGCCGCCGAGCCGTCCCCGCCCGAGGGGAAGGGCCGGGACCGCCACCGGCAGCGCTGAATCAACCCTCGCCGGGGGGCACGGTGGCGGGCTGCAGCACCGTGAGGCGCACGGTGTTGACGCGGTTCAGGTGGACCTCCGCGACCTCGATCGCCACCGGTCCCACCTCGACCCGGTCGCCCACGGCGGGGTTGCGGCCCAGCAGAGAGAGCACCAGACCGCCGATGGTGTCCTCGTCGCGGTCGCTGAGCTCGATGCCGAGCTCGTCTTCCAGGTCCTCGATGAGCATCCCGCCGCTGACCTCGTAGGCGCCGTCCTCCAGCTTGAGCAGCTCGGGCTTTTCCACGTCGAACTCGTCGCTGATCTGGCCGACGATCTCCTCGATCACCTCCTCCAGGGTCACGATCCCGGAGACGCCGCCGTACTCGTCGATGACCGCGGCGAGATGGAAGCGCTCGGTGCGCATGCGCTTGAGCAGGCGGTCGAGCTCCAGGGTCTCGGGCACGAAGGCGATCTCCCGCGACACCTCCTGGAGCGAGGTGACGGGCCGCTCGCGGCGGAAGAGGTCCTTGATGTGGATCACCCCGATGACGTGATCCAGGTCCCCTTCGCAGAGCGGGAAGCGGGTGTGTCCGCTGCGCCGCGCGAGGCGCAGGTTCTCGGCGACCGGCCGGGTCGTGGAGAGGTAGACCACGTCCTGGCGCGGCAGAATTATCTGCCGCGCCACCCGGTGGGAGAGCTCGAAGATGTTGTCCAGCAGCTCGCGCTTCTGGAGCGACATGTGGGCCGCGTTGCTGGAGGACAGGAGCAGCCGCAGCTCCTCCTCGTCGTGCGCGATCTCGGACTCGCTCATCGGCGCGATCCCCACCAGCTTGAGCAGGAAGTTGGCCGTGTGGTTGAGCAGCCAGATCGCCGGGTAGGTGATCTTGTAGAAGAGGAAGAGCGGCAGCGCCACCATCAGCGCGGTGCCCTCGGACTTGCGGATCGCGATCGACTTCGGGGCCAGCTCGCCCAGCACGATGTGCAGGATCGTGATGACCAGGAAGGAGACCGTCAGCGCCGCCGAGTGCAGGAGCGCGGGGTTGTCCGGGGCGAAGATCCGCACCACCGGCTCGATGATCCAGGCGAAGGCCGGCTCGCCGATCCAGCCCAGGGCGAGGCTCGCGAGCGTGATCCCGAGCTGGGTGGCCGAGAGGTAGGCGTCCAGGTGGCGGACCATGTGCTTCGCCACGTCGGCCCGGCGGCTCCCCGCGGCCACGTAGGGCTCGATCTGGGTCGGCCGCACCTTGACCAGCGCGAACTCGGCCGCCACGAAGAAGCCGTTCAGGAAGACCAGGAGGACGGCGAGGAAAAGACCCCAGCCCGGGCTGATGAGAGGCGGAGCGCCGGGCACGGCGGCGAGGAGGAAGAGGCTCACCCGCACGTCTCCCTCAGCCGGAGACCATCGCTGGCGGTGAAGAGGAACGGGACGGGCGTACTCGGAGGGTCCTGACTCAAGGCGGCTCACATCTTAGCACAGCGCCAGGGGCCGGCGGAGCCGGCCCCTGGATGCCGGCTGCGCTACGGGGTGCTGGCGGTCGCGGTGTTGCTGTAGTCCGACCAGGTGCCCGAGCTGGTGGCGGCGCGCACCCGGAACGTGTACCCGGTGCCCGGGGTGAGGCCGGTGATCTTGACGGACGTGATGTTCGAGCCCGTCATCTTGAACTGCTTGAAGACGCCGTTGGAGATCTTCTCGAGCAGGAAGTTGTCCTCGTTGGTCGAGTTGTCCTTCCAGGTGAGCTTGATCTCGGTGGTGGAGACGGCCGTGGCCACGAGCTCCGTGGGAGCCAGGACGTCGCCGGGCGGCGGCGGTGGCGGCGGCGGGGGCGGCTCCGTGGAGCCGCCCTGGTTGGCCACCCGGGCGACCGCGGCGTGCAGGCGTCCCAGGAGCTGGCCCTCGAGCTTGCCCAGGGGCGCTCCCTCCCCGGCCGCGGCCGAGAGGGCGACCTGCACCATCTCCTCGCCCCTGGCGCGCAGCGTGGCGTCGCCGGCGAGCTCCGCGGTGCGCAGGAAGAGAGCCGTGACGCTCACCTTCTCCGGCGTGTAGATCGGCCGGTCGTTCGGCGCCGTGCTGACCAGGGTGCCGCCGACCCGCTCGCCGGAGTAGGCGTACTCGATGTTGCGCGGCCAGTCCCCGCCGGGAGT
>JBJMGZ010000310.1:0-7781 GCA_045807605.1 Thermoanaerobaculia bacterium
CCAAATCCAAAGACAGTCGCATTCGAGGCTTCCGCCCACCCGGGCGGGGGCAAGCCCCGCCCCTACATCAGAAAAGATCTAATCATCCTGCTCCCCTGCCCCCCTCTCCGGAGCAACCAGGTCCACAGCCCGGCTCGCCAGGATCGCGGGCAGCTCCTCTTCGCTGGCGAAGAGCGGCGGCGGCATCGCCGGGTGAGCCGGCCGGGCCGCGCCCTCCGCCGGCCGGCCGAAGTTCACGATCTGGTTCCAGACGCGGTCGAGCTTGTCGCCGAAGATCACCAGGAGATCGCCCGGCCGGGCCTCCTCCAGGGCGCGCTGAACCGCCTCGTCCTCGTCGTAGACGCCGCCGGCGATGCGCTCGGCCGGGAAGCCGGCTTCGAGCAGGCCTCCGCGGAGCAGCTCCCCCACCACGCCGGGCCTGCGACCGCGGCGGTTGTCGTCCTCGCGCAGCAGGATCAGGTCGAAGGCGGGCGCCGCGGCCTGGGCGAGATCGAGGATGTCCTCGTCGCGGCGGTCTCCGGGCGCGGAGAGCACGCCGATCCGGCGGCCGTGCACCGACAGCTCGCGCACCATCTGCGCCATGGCCCGCATGCCGTGGGCGTTGTGGGCGTAGTCGAGCAGCACGCGGAACGGATGCTCGTTGTAGAAGTTCATCCGGCCCGGCGTCTGGAAGAAGTCGGTGGTGAACGTCCGCAGCCCCTGGCGGATGTTCTCCAGGCTGATCCCCATGGCGTGCGCGATGGCCGCCGCGAACATGGCGTTCTGGATGTTATGGAGGGCGTGGCCGTCCACCGTGGCCGGGATCTGGCGCGCGAGGAGCAGCGGGATGTTCTCCTCCCCCTCGTAGAGCACGATCATGCGGCCGTTGAGCCCCTCTTCGAGCGCCACCGCCCGGCCGCGGTTGCGGATGTGCTGCCGCACCAGCTCGTTGTCCCGGTCCAGGGTGACGTAGACCGGCTGCGCGCGGCTGTGCGCGGCCATGGGCGCCACCCGCGGATCGTCGGCGTTGAGCACGCAGAAATCCTTCGCCACCTCGACCACCACCCGCTTGACCTCCGCCAGCTCGTCCAGGTCGTGGATGCCGCCCATGCCCAGGTGGTCCGAGGCCACGTTGAGCACCGCGCCCACCGCGCACCGGCGCCAGCCGAGGCCGGCGCGCACGATGCCGCCGCGCGCCGTCTCCAGCACGGCCGCGTCGACCGAGGGATCGCGCAGCACCAGGTGGCTCGCCCAGGGTCCGGTCATATCCCCTTTGACCGTCAGGTTGCCGTCGATGTAGACGCCGTCGCTCGTGGTCATGCCCACGGTGCAGCCGGAGAGCTTGAGGATGTGGCCCACCATCCGCGTCGTGGTGGTCTTGCCGTTGGTGCCGGTGATGGCCGCGATGGGGATGCGGTACGGCGTCCCCTGGGGGAAGAGCATGTCGATCACCGGCCCGGCCACGTCGCGGGGCGTGCCCTCCGTGGGCGCCACGTGCATGCGGAAGCCGGGCGCGGCGTTGATCTCCACGATCCCGCCCCCGACCTCCTTGTAGCTGTGGGATATGTCCGGCGAGATGAAATCGACCCCGCCCACGTCCAGCCCCACGGCCTTGACCGCGCGCTCGGCCATGATCCGGTTGTCGTAGTGGATGACGTCGGTCCGGTCGATGGCCGTGCCGCCCGTCGAGAGGTTGCCGGTCGAGCGCAGGGAGAAGACCTCGCCCTCGGGGAGGACCGAGTCGAGCGTCAGGCCCGCCTGCTCCAGCAGGCGGCCGGCCTGGGCATCCGCCTCCAGCCGGGTGAGCACCTTCTCGTGGCCGACGCCGCGGCGCGGGTCTGTGTTCACCCTCTCGACGAGCTGGCCGATCGTGTGCACGCCGTCGCCCACCACGTGGCCGGGGACCCGCTGCGACACGCCCAGCACCTTGCCGTCGACCACCAGGATGCGGTAGTCGTGCCCCTCCAGGAAGGTTTCGACGATGACCACGGACGAGCGCTCGTAAGCCTCGTCGAACGCGGCCCGCACCTGCTCCTCGCTCGTGAGGTTGATCGACACGCCGCGGCCGTGGTTGCCGTCGAGCGGCTTGACCACGACCGGCGCCGGCGGACAACCGAGCTCCCGGGCGGCCTCGACCGCGCCCTCGACCGTGCGCACGCGCTCCTGGCGCGGCACGGGGAGGCCCAGGTCGTGGAGGATCTGGTTGGTCAGCCGCTTGTCCGAGGCGATCTCGACGGCGATGTGCCGGGTCTCGCTGGTGACGGTGGCCTGGATGCGGCGCTGGTACCTGCCGTGGCCGAGCTGCACGAGCGAGCGGTCGTTCAGCCGGATCCAGGGGATGTCGCGCTCCTCGGCGGCGCGCACCAGCGACGCGGTCGAAGGGCCGAAGGCGCGGCGCTGGGCCAGGCGCACCAGCCCTTCGAGCTCCGCTTGAAAGTCGAACGGCGAGTCGTCGTGCGCGGCGCGCTCCGGCGGGAGGAGATGCCGCATCAGCCGCAGGCCCAGCTGCGCCGCCTCCAGGCCCACGGTCTCCTCGTCGTAGCTGAAGATCACCCAGTACTGGCCGGCGGGCAGGTCCTGGCTGCGCGTCTTGCCGTAGGAGACCGGCGTGCCGGCCAGGCACTGCAGCTCGATGGCCACGTGCTCCAGCACGTGCCCGAGCCAGGTGCCCTCGTCCTCGGTCATGCGGCGCACGAAGCCGCCCGGCTCGTCGTAGGAGCAGGTGTGCTCGTGGAGCGTGGGCATCAGCTCCAGCAGCCGGTCCACGAACCCGGGGAGCTTGCCGGTCGGGTAGTCCTCCAGCTCCCCCAGGTCCACTTTCAGGCGGATGACCTTGCGCAGGGCGTAGAGGTTGGGGCCGCGGTAGACGCGGGTGTCTAGGATCTTCATCGAAGCGCTGCGGCCTCCTCTTGTTCGATGGAGGGCTTTCCGGCGAGGGGCGGCAGGCCCACGCGCCGCCGCAGATCATAGCGGCAGCCGGAGGTGAGGAAGTCGAGCTTCAGGCCCAGCATGGACACGGCTTGGCCGCGGCGCACTTCGGGGATGTCCGTGTAGCGCGCTCCGGAGGCGTCGAGCACGGTGACCGCGCCGCTGCCGATCACCCGCATCTCGCCGCCGTGGATCACGGCGGCCGTGTCCTCGTCGACGCCGATCCCGAGCGGGCCGGGGTTGTAGGAAAGGGCCGTGACCAGCCGGCCGAGGCGGTCGCGCTGCCGGAAGTGCTGGTCGATCACGATCTCCGGCGCCAGACCCAGCCCCTTGGCCATCTGGACCAGCCGGCGGCGCGGCGTGGCGCCGCTGTCTCCCATGGAGATCATGTGCTCGGAGAGGATCGCGGCGCCCGCGCTGGTGCCGGCCACGACCATGCCCTCGGCATGGCGGCGGCGGATCATGGCCGCGATGGCCGTGCCCCCCAGGGCGGTGGAGATGCGGAGCTGGCTGCCGCCGGTGATGAACAGGCCGCTCGCGAACTCCAGGAGATCGAGCACGCCGGAGCCGGCGTCGAGAGCGTCTTCCCGGCTGCGCACCCGCAGCACCTCGACCGTGTCGGCGTGCAGGGATTCGAAGATCCCGGCGTAGCGGTCCCCGGTCTCGGCCAGCTCGGACGCGGTCGCCAGCACCACGACGTTGGCATCCGGCCCGCCGGCCGCCTCCACGAAGGCGCGCAGGATCACCCGCTCGCGGGCCTTGTCCTCCGCGCCGCCGATCGCCATCAAGAGCCCCGGTTCCATGTACAGTCCCCTCCCACTGCGCGCGGGTGCGCGCCAGCAAGGAATACCTTCGCCAGTTGTAGCTGGGAGATCGTAGCACGGCGCCTCCTCTGATAGGCTTCCCGCAGAAGCTCGGAGACCTCGATGAAGCTGCTCGATTCGCGCCGGCTGACCGGCCCCAACCTGCTCTGGGACCTGGAGGGGGCCATCCTCGACGTCGCTCTCGACGAGCAGGAGGCCGCGCCGGTCACCGAGGCGTGGGTGCGTCAGGCGGGCCTGATCCTGGAGGCCGTCGGCTGGGGAGGCGAGGAGCTCTGCGTCCGCCTCTTTCCCGGCGGGGCGAGCCTGGCGATGTCCGCGCCGATCGACCGCCTCTACACCGCGACCGAGGTGAACGAATGGGCCTGGGAGGCCGCGGTGGCCGCGGTCTCGGGGCATGAGCCTTCCGCGGCGGAGATCTCCGCGGCGGCCGCGCGGCTGCGCCAGTCGGCCGAGCTCGAGGCCGATCCCGCCCTGCTCGAGCTGCGCGACGCCTCGGGCCGGCGCCGCATCTCCCTGCTCTGGGACGCCGACCAGGTCACGCTCGGCCTCGGCACCGGCTCCCTCACCTGGGGGACGGACCACCTGCCCTCACCGCGCGAGGTGCCCTGGGACCAGGTGAGCGACATCCCGGTCGTGCTGGTGACCGGCACCAACGGCAAGACCACCACCGTCCGCCTGCTCGCCGCCATGGTGCGCGCGGCCGGGGCCGTGCCCGGGACGACCTCCACCGACCGGGTCGAGGTGGCCGGCGAGGTGCTCGACGAAGGGGACTGCTCCGGGCCGGGCGGCGCCCGCACCCTGCTGCGCGACCGGCGAGTCGAGGTCGCCATCCTGGAGACCGCGCGCGGCGGCATCCTGCGGCGCGGGCTCGCGGTGCGCCGCGCCGATGCCGCCGCGGTCACCAACGTGGCCGCCGACCACCTGGGCGAATTCGGGGTCTCCGACCTCGCCTCGCTGGCGGAGACCAAGCTCGTGGCCGCGCGGGTGGTCAAGCCCCAGGGCCGCGTCGTGCTCAACGCGGACGATCCCGAGCTGGCGAGCCGCACCAGCCGCTTCGGCGCCAAGGCGGTCTGGTTCTCGCTCGATCCGGACCGGCCCGGCTTCGACGACCTGCTGGTCGCCGGCGACGCCGGCTGCACGCTGGAGGACGGCGAGTTGGTGCGCTACGGCGAGGAGCGGCGGCAGGTGATCGCCCGGGTGGACGAGGTGCCGATCGCCCACGGCGGCGCCGCCCGCCACAACGTGGCGAACGCGCTCGCGGCCATGGGCCTCGCCGGCGCCATCGGCCTGTCCGTGGACGCCATGTCCGAGGGTCTGAAGAGCTTCCGCGGCTCGCCCGAGGACAACCCCGGGCGCGGCAACCTGATGGAGATCGGCGGCGCCCGCGTCCTGGTCGACTACGCCCACAATCCGCACGGCCTCGCCGCCCTGCTCCAGCTCGCCGCGAGCCTGCCGGCCGGGCGGCGGCTCCTCGTCCTCGGCCAGGCCGGCGACCGCGACGAGGCCTCCCTGCGCGAGCTGGCGCAGGCGGCCTGGGCGTTCCGTCCCGACCTGGTGGTGATCAAGGATTTGCCGGAGATGCTGCGCGGCCGTCAGCCCGGCGAGGTGCCGGCGATCCTCGAAGCCGAGCTGCTGCGCCTGGGAGCGCCGCCCGCCTCGCTGGTCCGCGCCGCGGACGATCCCGACGCGGTGCGCAAGGCCCTGGCCTGGGCGCGGCCGGGAGACCTGCTCGTGCTCCTCGTGCACACCCGGCGGGCCGAGGTGCTGGAGATCCTGCGGGTGGCGGCGCCCGTGGCGCGGTAGGCCCCCCCGGGAGACGCCCCACGGGGCATCTCTACATTGGGGAGAAAGAGGCGTGGTGCCCCCCACTGTAGAGACGCCCCGTGGGGCGTCTCCCGGGGGTGGGTGTTCTACCCCCGCGCCGACCGCGGCCCGCGGGTGGCCGCCTCGGCGAGCATCTCCTCGCGCACCGGCGCCTCCTTGGACACCTGGGCGTCGCGCTCCGGCGCCTGGCACTTGAAGTTCACGATCAGGTCCCAGACGCGCTGCAGCTTGTCGCCGAAGATGACCACCAGGTCTCCGGCCCGCGCCATCGCCAGGGCGCGCAGCGTCGCCTCCTCCTCCAGGTAGACCCCGTCGCAGATCCGCTCGGCCGGGAACCCGGCATCGAGGAGGCCCTGGCGCAGCAGTGCGCCGGCCTGGCCCCGGGGCCGGCCGCGGGTGTCGTCGTCCTCCTTGAGCAGGATGTAGTCGAAGCCGGGCGCGGCGGCCGCGGCCAGGGCGCGGATGTCCTCGTCGCGGCGGTCGCCGGGGATGGCGAGCACCCCGATCCGCCGGCCGTAGACCGCCAGCTCGCGCACCGTGCGCGCCACCAGCTCCATGGCCGCGGCGTTGTGGGCGTAGTCGAGCAGCACCCGGAACGGGTGCTCGTTGTAGAAGCTGAGCCGGCCGGGCGTCTGGAAGAAGTCGGTGGTGAACGTCCGCAGCCCCTCGCGGATGTCGTCGACGCCCACTCCCATACCGCTCGCGATGGCGGCGGCGAACATGGCGTTCTGGATGTTGTGGACGGCGCGGCCCTCGACCGTAGCCGGGATCTGGCGCGCCCAGAGCAGCGGGATCTGCTCCTCCCCCTGATAGAGGACGAGCATGGGACCGTTGAGCCCCTCCTCCAGCACCACCGCCCGCTTGCGCTCGCGGATGTGCCGCCGTACCAGCTCGCTGCCGCGGTCCATGGTCACATAGATGGGCTCGGCCGGGCTGTGCTCGGCCATCTGCGCCACCCGCGAATCGTCGGCGTTCAACACGCAGAAGTCCTGCGCCACCTCGACGACGATGCGCTTGACCTCGGCGAGGTCGTCCACGGTCTGGATCCCTCCGAGGCCAAGGTGATCGGCCGCGACGTTGAGCACCGCGCCGACGCTGCACTTGCGCCAACCGAGGCCGGAGCGCACGATGCCGCCCCGCGCCGTCTCCAGCACGGCCGCGTCCACCGACGGATCGCGCAGCACGAGATGGCTGGCCCAGGGGCCCGTCATGTCGCCGGCCACCGTCAGCTCGCCGTCGATGTAGACGCCGTCGCTGGTGGTCATGCCGACCGTGGCGCCGGCGAGCTTCAGGATGTGCCCGACCATGCGGGTCGTCGTCGTCTTGCCGTTGGTGCCGGTGATGGCGGCGATCGGGATGCGGTACGGCGTCCCCTTGGGGAACAGCATGTCGATCACGGGGCCGGCGACGTCGCGGGCCTTGCCCTCCGTTGGCGCGGTGTGCATGCGGAAGCCGGGCGCGGCGTTGACCTCGACAATCGCGCCGCCGACCTGCTTGTGGCTGCGGGAGATATCCGGCGAGATGAAATCCACCCCGCCCACGTCCAAACCGACGGCCTTCACGGCCCGCTCGGCCATGACCCGGTTGTCGTAATGGATCACGTCCGTCTTGTCCACCGACGTGCCGCCCGTCGAGAGATTGCCCGTCGAGCGCAGATAGAAAACCTGCCCTTCCGGCAGCACCGACTCCGGCCCGAGCCCCGCCTGCTCCAGCAGACGGTGGGCTTGATGGTCCAGCTCCAGGCGCGTCAAAACCTTTTCATGGCCGATACCGCGCCGGGGATCGCTGTTGACGGCCTCCACCAGATCCGCGACCGTGTGCCGGCCGTCGCCCACCACGTGGCCCGGCACGCGCTCCGCGACCGCCTTCACCTTGCCATGGATCACCAGGATCCGGTAATCGTTGCCCTTCTGGAACGTCTCGACGATCACCACGGACGAATGTTCATAAGCTTTCTCAAACGCCTCCCGGACCTGCTCGGGAGTCGTCAGGTTGATCGAAACTCCCTTGCCGTGATTGCCGTCGAGCGGCTTCACCACCACGGGATAACCGATCCGGTCCGCCGCGTCGATGGCGTCGTTCGGCCCGCGCACCCGCAACTGGCGCGGCACGGGCAGGCCGAGATCGGAAAGAATCTGATTGGTCAGCCGCTTGTCCGACGCGATCTCCACCGCCGTGTGGCGCGTCTCGCTCGTCACCGTGGCCTGGATGCGGCGCTGGAACTTG
>JBJMGZ010000311.1:0-5761 GCA_045807605.1 Thermoanaerobaculia bacterium
GCGCGTGTTGCCGGCGATCAGCTTGTCGGCCGGGCGCAGCAGCCGGACGGTCGGCCGGCTCGCCGTGAGCGCCGCGTCCGCCTCTTCGTACAGCCTGTCGAGCGAGGTCGTCACGGACGGATCGAACGCCGGCACGGCAAGCTCGCGCTCGCCCAGGAAGAAGCGCTTCGTGATCAGGTCCACGAGCTTGATCCGCAGCTTGTAGAAGCCCGGCCGCAGGTAGCGCTCGAAGACCAGCGGGATGAACGGCTGCGACTCGATCCGGGGATCGACCTGGAAGCTGTAGCGGAAGTCCTGGAGCACGCCCCGGTCCTGCAGCACCTGGCCGGTGACCAGCAGCTCGCGGGACGGCGGGGCCGGAGGCGAGGACTGGGAGAGCGATTCGGAGGGCACCGTCATCATCACGCGGACGACGCTGTTGTCCTCGTAGCGGGCCGGGTATTCCACCTCCAGGTCCGCGGCCAGCGCCTCCTCCGCGGGCGGCGCCTCGGAGGGCACGGAGACGAGCCGGGTGTACCAGTCTCTCGGGTTCGGACGCGGCCGGGCCAGGGTCCGCTCGACCAGCGCGCGGTACTGCTCGTCGCCCAGGGAGAAGATCCAGCCCGACTCGCGCCGGAGATCCGCGCCGTGGGTGCAGCCCTCGAACGAGAGCGGATGCAGCTTCGGCGCGTCCGGACCCGGCTGCCAGAGCTTCGCCATGCCGCCGGGTCCCCCGGGCATGAAGACGAGCACCGACCTGTGCTTCACCTGGAAGGTCGGCTCGTAGACCCAGAATTCGTAGATCGGCGCGCCGGGGCAGCTCGCCTCGAAGGTGGCGTCGGGCTCGCCGCGCAGCAGCAGGGCGCGCGCCCGGTCGTCGCCGGGCTCCCAGCGCTGCCGCGCCTCGGCCAGGCGCCGGGTCCAGCCCTCCTGCAGCTCGTTGCGCTCCGTCTGGGGATACGGATCGCGCACCTCCCAGAAGCGGCGGACGAAATCCTGCCGCTCCGCCTCGTCCGCGAGCCGGAGGTAGGCCTCGCGCTCGGCGTTGCCGATGAGCAGCGAGACTTCCTCCAGCCAGGCCGTCTCCGCGGCCGCGAGAGGAGCACAGAGGAAGAGTGAAAGGAAGAAAGGAAGAAACCGGTTCGGCATCGCCCACCTCCGCTGTGGCGGCGCCGAGCGATCCGATACAGATTTCCCCGACCCGCCCGGCTATGCGGCAACAGCAAGAGACGTGCCGGGCTTACTTCACCGTGCCGTCCAGCTCCTCGATCAGCGCGTCCGACGCGGGCCGCTCCTTGCGCAGCCGCGCGGAAACCTTTTCCACTTCGCGGAAGACGCGCAGGACGTTGTGGCCCGCGAGCTTCTTGACCTCGTCGTCGGTCCAGCCGCGGCGCAGCAGCTCGGCGAAGAGGACCGGGTAGTCGTCCACGCCTTCGAGCCCGACCGGCACGCTGGTGATGCCGTCGAAGTCGGAGCCGATGCCCACGTGGTCGATGCCCGCGATTTTGCGGACGTGCTCGATGTGATCGGCCACCTGCGCGAGCGTGGCCCGCGGCACGGGATGCTCCTTGCGCCAGGTCTCCAGGTCGGCCTCGACCTTCTTGGGATCCTCGGGATGGAGCGCCTTGAGGCGCGCCTCTTCCGCGTCCTCCTGGGAGTTCCAGGTCCTCACCTCTTCGGAGATGAACGAGGGGACGAAGGTCACCATGATGACGCCGCCGTCCTGCGGGAGCAGGCGGAGCACCTCGTCGGGCACGTTGCGCGGGTGGGCGTCGAGGGCGCGCGCCGAGGAGTGGGAGAAGATGACCGGCGCCTCGGACACGGCCATGGCATCCTTCATCGTGTCCGGCGAGACGTGTGAGAGGTCGATCAGCATGCCGAGCCGGTTCATCTCGCGGATCACCTCCTCGCCGAACTTCGTGAGGCCCTCGTGCTTGGGCGCGTCGGTGGCCGAGTCCGCCCAGTCGACGTTCTTCGAGTGGGTGATGGTCATGTAGCGCGCTCCCGCGTTGTAAAGCTGGCGCAGCACGGCGAGGGAGTTGTCGATCGAGTGCCCGCCTTCCATGCCGATCAGGGAGGCGATCCTGCCCTCGCGGTGGATGCGGTAGACGTCCTGGGGAGAGGTGGCGATCTCGAAGACGTCCGGGTACATCGCGGCGAGGCGGTAAACCACGTCGATCTGCTCCATCACGGCGCGGACGGCCTGCGGCCCGGCCATCTCCGCGGGGATGTACACCGACCAGAACTGCCCGCCGACGCCCCCCTTGCGCAGGCGCGCGATGTCGGTGTGCATCGGCTTTTCCAGCGCGCCCGTGCCGGAGCGGAGGTCGAGCTGGGCGAGATGGTTCTTGACCCGCTGCCGCAGCTCCCAGGGCACGTCGTTGTGCCCGTCCACCAGCGGCACCTCGTCGAGCAGCTTGCGCGCCCGGGCGACGAGCGCCGGGTCCGGCGACTGGGCGACGGCAGCCGCGCCGAAAAGAAAGGCCAGGGCCAGGGGGAGAAGGAGGCAGGTCTTGGTCCACATAGCGGGCATTCTAGCGTTAGAATGCGCCCTCCCCCATGAAACGCCTTGGCGCCCTGGCCCTGCCTGCCGTGCTGCTCGCCACGCTGTTCCTCTCGGTCCAGGTGGCCAGGACTCTCCATTTCCAGTACCTGGCCAACGAGCGCACGCCCATGTGGGACATGGCCGGCCACGGCTACGGCGGGGTCGAGCTGCTCCAGGCGCTCTCCCAGGGGCGGGTCCTCCGTTTCCTCCGGCTTCTCAACGCGCAGGACAAGTGGCCGTTCGGCTACTCGCTCCTGCTCCTCCCCTTCCTCGCCGCGGGCGGCGCCACGTTCGCCTCGGCCACGCTGTTGAGCGTGGTGCTGTTCGCAGTGACGCCGCCTCTGCTGGTTTGGGCGGCTCACGAGGCAGACCGGGAATCAGGGCTGTGGGGCGGGCTGGTCGCCGCGGGGCTCTTCCTGGCCAGCCCGCTGCACCGGGTGCTCGCCATCGTGGTCATGCGCGAGCTGGCCGGCGTGGTCTTCACGCTGCTCGCGCTCGGGCTCTACCTGCGCGCCCGCCGGCTCCAATCCATATGGTCCTGGCGGCTCGCGGGCCTCGCCTCGCTCGTTCTCTTTCTCATCAAGGTCAATTACGCCTTGATCTGGGTCCTCTGCGTCGCGGTGGACCAGCTCCTCTCCCTCCCCCGCGAGCGACGGCTGGAGGTGTTGTGGAGGATCCGGCGGCTGCTCTGGCCCTGGCCGGGCGCGACGCGGGGGCAGGCCGCGCTGGCCATGGTCCTCGACCTGCTGCTCGTCTGCGCGGTCGTGGGGGTCAACCCGGGGATCGGCGTCTACGCCCTGCTCCTGGTGTTCACGGGGATCACGGTGGCGCGCTGGCAGCGCTTCCGGTCCTGGTGGTGGTCGCTCTCTCCCGCGCCGAGGGCGCTGCTGGAGACGTTCGTGCTGCCGCTCTGGATCTGGTTTCTCAGCCCGAACCCGGTCCACCCGAAGAACATCTACGCGTTCCTGCGCAACCGGGATGCCGGGCCGCCTCTCTACTCGCTGGAGTCGCTCGGCTATTACATCCGGTCGCTGGCGGAGCACTACGCGCCGAGTTGGATCCTGGGGGTCCTGGTGATCGGCTTCGCGCTTGCGGGGGCGAGGAGATCCCGGGTGGTGGCACTCCTCGCCGGCCTGGGATGGCTGCTCGCCACGTTCCATCCCTACAAGGAGCCGCGTTTTTTCGCGACCACGGCGCCGTTCGTGTTCCTGCTGGCGGGAATCGGGTTGGCGGCGCTGCTCGCGCGCTGGCGGACCGCGGCGGCCGCCGGGGTCTGCGCCGCGGCTCTTCTCGGCCTGACCGCCGTGGCGCAGGGGAACGGCTTGCGCGACCGGCTGACCAAGGACTACCTCCTCTACTCCGCCGATCCGCGCTACTCGGACGCTCTGGAGTTCCTCCAGCGCAAGGCGGCGGGGCGGGGTCGGGTGGCGCTCCTCGGGACGTTCAACGAGCTCAGCGACAACCTGGTCCGCTGGTCGCTGGCGAAGCCGAAGATCGAGCTGGTGCGCCCGATTCAGCGGCCGAAGGCGGGCGAGGTCCGGCGCCAGTTGCAGGAGTGGCTGGAGAAGGAACGGCCAGGGCGCATCCTCGTCGTGCGGCTGCTGCCCGGGAGCCCGCTCTTCCAGGGCGGCGACTTCCAGCTCTACAACGCCTGGCAGCTCGAGGCGCTCGGGATCCTGCGCGCGGACCCGCGCTGGAGGGAGACCCGGCACAAGCGGTTCCGCCAGCTCGACCTGGACATCGTGGTGCTGGACCGTCAGTTGCCCTCTGAACCGGAATAGACCGGCCCGCCCGTATCCTCCGTCGGCAAGCTCGGCCGCGGCGCGGGCTTCTCGAAGCTGCCGTCCTGAACAGAGCTTTCCCGGGTACCGAGGAAGTAGAAACCGGCGAGGGTCAGGACGAGGACAAGGGCTGCGATGGCCAGGGCCTTTGCCAGCGAGCGGGGCCGGGCCGGCCTCCCAACCGGAGCGCCTCCCGCCTCGCGCCGGCAGATCACACAGCCTGTCATCTTGGACGAGTCGTAGTGGAGGCCATGCTTCTCGCACTTGACGACCGGGGTCGGGCGCTTCGCTTCGAGCGGTTCCATGTTGCGATGTGACCATCCTAGCCGATCCATTTCGGCGCGGCAGCCTTATACTTGTTCCTGCATGTTTCCCCGATCTGTGGTGTTCGCGCTCCTCCTGGGGCTTGCCCTGTCCGGGCAGGCCCAGCCCGTGACCGTCGTAGCGGCAGGCGACATCGCCTGCGATCCGGCGGACCCGAGCTACAACGGAGGCGCGGGCACGGCGAGCAACTGCCGCATGCTCGCCACGTCGGACATGGCGCTGTCGCTGTCGCCCGCGGCCGTCCTGATCCTCGGGGACAACCAGTACGAGGACGGCGCGCTGGCGAAGTACCAGGCATCCTACGGCCCGACCTGGGGGCGGCTGAAGGCGATCACGCATCCGATTCCGGGCAACCACGAATACCTGACCCCGGCCGCCGCGGGCTACTACTCCTACTTCGGAGCGGCGGCGGGCGATCCGGCGAAGGGCTATGCCGGCTTCGACCTGGGGGGCTGGCACCTGATCGGCCTCAACTCGAACTGCGGCTCGGTGGGAGGGTGCGGCGCCGCCTCGGTCCAGGGGCAGTGGCTGGCCGCGGACCTGGCCGCGCACCCCGGCGTCTGTACGCTCGCCTACTGGCACCACCCGCGCTTCTCCTCGGGTCCGCACGGCGACGACGCCACATACTCGGACTTCTGGACCCTGCTCTACGGCGCGGGGGCCGACCTGGTCCTCGTCGGGCACGACCATGGCTACGAGCGCTTCGCGCCGCAGTCGCCGTCCGCCGCCGCGGACCCGGCCGGCATCCGCGAGCTCGTGGTGGGTACCGGGGGCAAGAACCTCACCTTCGTGTCCACGGTGCGGGCCAACAGCGAGGTCCGGAACTACGGCGCGTACGGCGTGCTGGAGCTGAAGCTGTGGCCGAACGGCTACGACTGGCGGTTCGTGGGCGTGAACGGATCGACCCTCGACTCGGGCCGGGGGCTGTGCCACGCCGCGCTCCCGTCGCCGGAGTTGGACTTCTACACGCTGCCCCCCTGCCGGCTGGTGGATACGAGGAGCTCCTCGCCCCTCGCGGCCGGAGTCCGGGCGTCGTTCCCCTCGGCAGGCTCCTGCGGCATCCCGGCGGACGCACGGGCCTTGGCGTTGAACGTGACTGCGGTGAATCCCTCCGCAACGGGCAACCTCGTGG
>JBJMGZ010000312.1:0-7341 GCA_045807605.1 Thermoanaerobaculia bacterium
TCGCCGCCAGGCCCGCGCCCGCGCCCCCTCCAATACCCGGCGTGATCCTTCTCACCCTGGACACGACCCGCGCCGACGCCCTGGGAGCGGGCACGCCGGTCCTCACGGCGCTGGCGGCCCGCGGAACGCGCTGGAACCAGGCGGTCACGCCCACGCCGCTGACCCTGCCGGCCCATGCCTCGCTCCTCACCGGGCTCGCGCCGCCCGAGCACGGGCTCCGCGACAACGGCACCGCCGTTCTCCCCAAGGAGGTGCCCACGCTGGCCGCGGGCTTCTCTTCCCGCGGCTACGCGACCGCGGCGTTCGTGGCCTCGCGGGTCCTCGACCGGCGCTTCGGCCTCGCCCGCGGCTTCGGGCACTACGACGACAAGGCTCCCGCCGAGCAGATCGGCGAGTACGGCTATCCCGAGCGCAACGCCCGGCAGATGACCGACGCCGCGCTCGCATGGCTGGCGAAGCGGCCGGCGGGCAAGCCGTTCTTCCTCTGGGTTCACTACTACGATCCGCACGCGCCGTACAGCCCGCCGGGCATGGACCCCCGGGCCGGCGACCGGCAGAGGTACGCCGGCGAGGTCGCCTATATGGACCGCGAGATCGGCCGGCTCTTGGCCGGGCTGCCCGGCGGTATCGGCGGCAATGCCCAATACCTGATCGCCGCGGTAGGGGATCACGGCGAGTCGCTGGGCGAGCACGGGGAGCGGACTCACGGCGTCTTCCTCTACCACGCGACAGTGCACGTCCCCCTGATCCTGGCCGGCCCCGGTGTGCCGCGGGGAAAGGCGGTCGTGGAGACGGCGCCGACGATCCGGCTCGCCTCGACCCTGCTGCGCCTCGCGGGAGGCCCGGCGGCAGGGTTTGGCGAGCCTCTTCCCGGGCTGGGCGGGAAAGCTCCGGGTCCTCTTTATCTGGAGACCCGCTTCCCCCTGAGCGCCTATGGCTGGAGCCCTCTGGAGGGGATGTTCGACGGCCGCTGGAAGCTGATCGTGGCGCCGCGGCCGGAGCTCTACGATCTCGGGTCCGATCCGGCGGAGACGCGCAACCTCCTCCAAGATCAGCGCGAGCAGGCGCGCCGCCTCAAGGGGGCGCTCCAGACGGCGCAGCGCTCGTTCCGGACGCGCAAGGCCGAGGCGGCCGATCCCGAGCTGGCGCGCTCCCTCCAGAGCCTCGGCTATGCCTCGGGCTCCGGCGCGAGCGGCAAGGGGACGCTCGATCCCAAGGACGGCGTCCCGCTCCTCGCCGAGTTCATGGCGGCCAAGCAGAGGACCCAGGGGGGACAGGCCAAGGCGGCGGCGGTGAAGCTGGCGGAACTGGTGCGCCGCAGCCCGGGAAACATCCCGTTCCTCACCGCCCTCGCGGGCGCGCAGCTCGCGGGCGGCGATGCCGACGCCGCCATCGCCACCTACCGCCGGGCCGCGCAGGAGAACCCGCGCCTCGACTTCCTGCACGAGAACCTCGCCGACGCCTACGCCAGCCTCGGGCGCGTGGACGAGGCGAAGAAGGAGTACGAGCTGACCCTGGAGCTGAACCCGCGCTTCGCCGCGGCCTGGTGGGGGCTGGCCGACCTGGCCGGGAAGGCAGGGAAGCCCGCGGAGGTCCGGCGGCTGCTCGCCGAGGCCGTGAACGCCGGAACGGAGAGCGTGTCGATCCTGGTGCGCCTGGCCGAGGCCGAGGCCCGGGCCGGGGACGCCGCGGCTTCGGAGGGCCATTTCCGCCAGGCGGTGGATCTCGCGCCGGCCTGGGTGCCCGCCTGGCTGGTCTGGGGCCAGCTCGCGGAGAACCAGGGCCAGCTCGACCGGGCCCTGGAGCGCTATCTCAGGGCCGCCGAGGTCGGCCCCGGCGAGCCCGCGCCGCTCCTGGCCGCCGGCCGCGTCCTTCAGAAGAAGGGCGACCGCCAGGGAGCCCGGCCATATCTGGAGAGGGTGATCGCGATCGCTCCGGGCTCCGCGGAAGCGCGCGAAGCGCGCCGGCTGCTGGGATGAGGGCTCAGGGAGACACGCGCCCGCGCAGGCTCCGCAGCTCCCGGTCTTCCGGCCAGCGCGCGATGCCGCGGTCCAGCGCTTCGACGGCTCCGCTCGCATCCCCCACCTCATAGGCCAGCCCGGCGAGCGCCTTGGCCGCAGCGGGTCCTTTGACCTCGATCTCCGGCCAGAGCTCGCCGATTCCTCTCCCTTGGAGATAGCGCAGCTGCAGGTCCCCGGGCGCGACCGCCAAGCCCCGGGCCGCCGCCTCGGCCGCGGCGTCCGGCCTGCCTCTCTGGCGATGGATCACTGCGAGGTAGCGGTAACCCTCCACGAAGTCCTGCTTGATCCCCACGGCCTTTTCATACGAGGCCCGCGCCTCCTCCACCCGACCGGTGCGGTACTGGATCTCACCCAACAATGCCAGGGGCACGTGGGAGCCGGGATGATCCCGCGACAGCTCCGACAGCTCCTTCATGGCCGCGGTGAGATCCCCCCGGTCGCGGGCCAGCAGCGCCTCGTCGAGCCCACGCTTGAGATCTTCCTCGGCCTTGCCGGCCCGGCCGTGCATCGCCAGGGCCAGGACGGCGAGCGCCGCCAGCAGCGCGGGCGCGGCCCAGCGGTGCCGGCGTCCGAACCGGAGCACCAGCACCGAGAGCCCGGGCAGCGCCGAGAAGAGCAGGGGAGGGAGCGCCAGCGAGCCCACGACCGCCCCCGCCGCGAGCCCCGAGCCGATCCCCGGCCAGAGCGCCTGGAGCGCCACGGCCGCCGCCGGGACCACGGATGCCAGCAGCACGGGCCGGTCCACCAGGAACAGCTCCACCAGGGCCACGTCGAGCAGCATGATCCCCAGCGCCGCCGCCGGCAGAAGACCGCCAGAAAAAGCCGCGTCCTGGACCGGGGAGCGCAGGGCGAGCCAGAGCACGAGCCCGAGGAGCAGCCAGTGCGCGGCATCGAGCCCCGGGAGCCAGAGGTGCGCGGCCATGTGCAGCGGGAAGAGCAGCAGCGCCAGGAAGCGCGCCAGGCGGCCGGCGAGCGCAGGCGCGGTCAGCGCCAGGAAGGGAAGCAGGAAGTCCGTGCCGACGAAGAACCAGTCCACCAGCCCGATCCAGGGGACGCGCAGGAGCATCCCGCTGCCCCCGGGCACGGTCCAGTGCCACCACCCGGCGGCGATCGCCGCCGCCTCCACCGCCCAGCTGATCGCGCCCAGGAACAGGCATCCCCAGGCCGCCTGGAGGAACAGCCGCGGTCCTTTCCTCTCCTGAAGGGCGAACCGCTCCCCCAGCCACCAGGCCAGGTAGGCGACGATCGCCCAGCCCGCCACCTCCTGGAAAGACACGCCGAAGACGGCGAGGAGCGGATCGCGGATCCGGTAGGGGAGCGCCGCCCCGAGCCCCTCGCGAGCCACCCACGCGACCGCCAGCCCGCGCAGCACCCCGTACACCGCCACCGACACCCAGAAGGCGACGGCCCGCCGGCGCGGCAGGGACCGCCACGAGTGCCAGACCAGAAGGGCGAGCACCGCCAGCGACGGCAGGGCCAGGATCAGGGCGCGGGGCTCCATGGGCACGCAGCGTAGCACTCGGCACGGAAGCTGCACTCGCCCTGTCCGCCGTGAGGTTCGCCGTCCTTCTCCTCTCCTCCGCCCTGCTCCTCGCCGCGGCGCCGCTCCTGGGCCAGTGCACCACCTGGTCCGGCCTGACCTATGGCACCTACCAGGACAGCGGCGGCCTGACTCAGGAGCTGAAGCTGGACCTCCTCGTGCCCACCTCGGCCGTCCCCGTGCCGGTCGTGGTCTACATCCATGGCGGCGGCTGGTTCAGCGGCAGCCGGCTGCCCATCCCGAGCGGCGTGTCGGCCCTCTGCTCCAGGGGTTATGCGGTCGCGAGCATCGACTACCGCCTCTCGGACACGGCGATCTGGCCGGCCCAGATCCAGGACGCCAAGGGCGCGGTGCGCTGGCTGCGCGCCCATGCCGGCGCCTACAACCTCGATCCGGACCGCGTCGCCGCCTGGGGCGTCTCCGCGGGCGCCCAGCTCGCCTCCATGCTGGGGACCTCCGCCGACGAGGGGACGGTCACGGTCGGCAACGCCGCGGTGGACCTGGAGGGCTCGACGGGGGGCAACGCGGGCTTTTCCAGCCGCGTCCAGGCCGCGGTGAGCTGGTACGGCTACGGCGACCTGCTGCAATCGAATTTCTATCCGACCACCCAGGACCACGACGCGAGCGGCTCTCCCGAGAGCCGGCTCCTCGGCAACTGGCTCCAGAGAGTCCCGGAGCGCGCGGCCACGGCCAGCCCCGTCACCTTCGCCTCGCCGGACGATCCGCCCTTCCTGGTCATGCACGGCACGGTCGACGACCTGGTGCCGTTCAACCAGAGCGAGCTGCTGGTGGATGCCCTGCGCCGGCAGGGAGTCCGGGTCTCCTGGGTGCCCGTGCCGAACGCCGGCCACGGCGGCGCCTCGTTCAACACCGCCGCGAGCTACCAGACCGTCTACGACTTCCTGCAGGCCCGGCTGCTCGACCTGCCGGCCGTGACGGTCCGGGTGGACGCCACGGACGCCTCCGCCTCCGAGGCCGCTTCCGAGGCAGATACCGGCAACGCGACCTTCACGGTCTCGCGCACCGGGAGCACGGCCTCGCCCCTGACCGTGCGCTGGGCGCCCGGCGGCACGGCGCGCATCGGCGCCGACTACAGCCTGGCCGCCCCCTGGTCGGTCGTGATCCCCGCGGGAGCCGCCTCCGCCAGCCTGACGCTGCGGCCGGTCGACGACCTGCTCGCCGAGGGCGACGAGACCGCCAGGGTCAAGCTGGCCAGCGATCCCGCCTACCGCATCGACGACGCCGGCGGCTCCGCCACCGCCGTCCTCGCCGACGACGACGGGACCTCGGGATTGCCCGTGGTCACGATCGAGGCCACCGACCCCGCCGCCTCGGAGGTGGGACCGGACGGCGGCTCCTTCACGGTCTCCGTGAGCCCCTCGCCCGCCTCCGACCTCGTCGTCCGCTACGAGGTCTCCGGCACGGCCACGAACGGCGAGGACGTGGCCGCTCTCTCCGGCGAGCTGACCGTGCCGGCCGGGGTCTCCGCCGTCGACCTGGACGCGGCCGTGCTGAGCGACGCGCGGCTGGAGCCCTCCGAGACCTTGATCCTCACGCTTTCGCCCAGCCGCTTCTACGAGGTGGGCTCGCCGTCCGTGGCGAGCGTCCACATCCTGGAGCTCGACGACGACTCGCCCACGCCGGTCGTCTCGGTCTCGGCCACCGATTCCAGCGCCTCCGAGCCCGGCGCCGACAAGGGCTCCTTCACCATCACGCGCACGGGCTCCACGGCCTCCTCGCTGCTGATCGACCTGCTCGTCGGCGGGAGCGCCCAGGCGGGGAGCGACTACTGGAACCTGTCCTCCTCGGTCCTGTTCGGCAGGGACGTGGCGCGGATCTCCATCGTCGTCGAGGCCAAGGACGATGCCGTGGCGGAGTCGCCGGAGACGGTCACCCTGAACGTGGCGCCGGGGCCCTCCTTCCTCCTCGGCCCCTATACCGGGAGCACGGTGACGATCGCGGACGACGAGCCCTCCCAGGGCGCGGACGGCTTCTATCCGCTGCCGCCCTGCCGGCTGCTCGACACCCACGGCCCGGCCGGTGCCTGGGGCAGGCCCCGCCTCCAGGCCGGCGAGGTCCGCGTGTTCGAGCTGGGAGGCCGCTGCGGCATCCCGTCCGATGCCGTCGCCCTGGCCTTGAATGTGACCGTGGCGGGCCCCGACTCCCCGGGCTACCTGGCCCTGTTCGAGACCGGGGCGCCGCGCCCGGCCACCTCCTCGATCAGCTACGCCGCCGGCCGCAACCAGGCGAACAACGCCATCCTCCGGCTGACCGGCTATCCGCCGAGCCTCGCCGTCTACTGCGGCGCCGACGGCGGAGGAACGGACCTGATCCTCGACGTGACCGGTTACTTCCGGTAACGGCATCCCCCTTGCAGCCCCTTGCGGGTTGATTCAGGCCCGCTGCCAACGGGCCGCGCCGGCAGGTGTCCTGGCCGGCGGGACAACCACGACAGGAGGCACACCATGAAGATCAGATCGACCCTTTTCGGCGCGCTGCTGCTCTGCGCGGCGCTGGTCGTTCCCACATCCGCGGACACTGCGGACCAGGGCAAGAGCAAGGACAAGAAGCCCAAGGACCAGGCGCGGCAGGAAGAGCAGAGCCAGGCCGACGAGGCGCGCGCCGCCGACCGCGGCAAGGCCGCCGAGGACACCATGCGCATGCAGGGTCTCGACACCGACGGCGACGGGCGGATCACCCGCGCCGAGTGGCGGGGCAACGACACCTCCTTCAACCAGCACGACAAGAACGGCGACGGTGTCCTGGCCGGCGCGTAGATCACGCCGGGCGCGCCGCTGACCGACGACGAGGAGGCCATGGACGACTGGCAGGAGTGGTGGGACTTCCACCAGGGCCAGTTCGACACGGGCGCCTTCGACGGCATGGACCAGGATGAGAACCAGACCGTCTCGCGCGAAGAGTGGGCCGGCAGCCCCGCCCTGTTCGACCGCCTCGACCGCGACCACGACGGCGTCATCAGCCAGCAGGAGTACGAGGACCGCGAGTACCGCGGCATGACCCGCGAGGCGCTCTTCGGGAAGATGGACACCAACGCCAACGGCCGTCTCGAGCCCGCCGAGTGGTGGTGGAGCCGCGACGCCTTCGCCCTGGTCGACCGCGACAGCAACGGCTGGATCACCCCCGACGAGCTGATGCACCGCGGCGAGCCCCAGCCGCGGTAGACCCCCCGAACCACACGGACGATCACGGACTGACACGGACAGCGGGGACCGGCCCCCTGTCCGTGCTCGGCCGGGTTGGTACGGCAGTTGCAATAGGCCCTCTGCGTCCAGCGATCGATGCCGACGGGCCGAGCCGCTGAGGACCTTAAAAATCAAGAGCTTGGCCGCCCATGAACGCGCGCCTGGAACCCTGGGAGCCTGACGACGATGCGCACTCTCAAGATCTCTCTCGCCGCGGTCCTTCTTGCTGCGACAGTCGCTGCCGCGGACCCCGGCCTCGAGACCCAGTTCGTGCAGCTCGACGCGGACAGCGACGGCTTCGTGGCTCTCTCCGAGTGGACCGGCGGCTCCGCGACCTTCGACTCCCTGGACCGGGACGGCGACGACGTCATCACCCGCGCCGAGTTCTTCACCCGCGGCGCCACCCGCTACAAGAGCCGCGAGGAGAGCTTCCGCGAGCTGGACTCCGATCGCGACGGACTGGTGAGCGCGAGCGAGTGGAAGTGGGGCGGGCAGGCGATGTCCGTGCTCGACCGCAACGGCGATGGCTTCCTCAGCCGCAAGGAGTTCCGCTGCAGCCGGAACGGCGGGCGAACCT
>JBJMGZ010000313.1:0-3884 GCA_045807605.1 Thermoanaerobaculia bacterium
AGGACACGAAGGCCCCGAGCGGCCCGATCGAGGAACGCTGGGACAAGCGGCGCTTCGGCGGCAAGCTGGTCAACCCCGCCAACCGCCGGAAGCTGTCGATCATCGTGGTCGGCACCGGCCTGGCCGGCGCGTCGGCCGCCGCGACGCTGGGGGTGGCCGGCTACGTCGTGAAGTCCTTCTGCTTCCAGGACTCCCCCCGTCGCGCCCACGCCATCGCCGCCCAGGGCGGCATCAACGCTGCCAAGAACTACCACAACGACGGCGACAGCGTCTTCCGGCTCTTCTACGACACCATCAAGGGCGGCGACTTCCGCGCCCGCGAGGGCAACGTCTATCGGCTGGCCCAGGTGTCGGTCAACATCATCGACCAGTGCGTGGCCCAGGGCGTGCCCTTCGCGCGCGAGTACGGCGGCCTGCTCGACAACCGCTCGTTCGGCGGCGCCCAGGTCGCCCGGACGTTCTACGCCCGCGGCCAGACTGGCCAGCAGCTCCTCCTCGGCGCCTACCAGGCCCTCGAGCGCCAGATCGGCGCCGGCATGGTCGAGATGTTCCCGCGCACCGAGATGCTCGACCTGGTCGTCGAGGACGGCCGCGCCGTCGGCATCATCACGCGCGACCTGGTCACCGGCAGGATCGACCGCCACGCCGGCCACGCCGTGGTCCTCGCGACCGGCGGCTACAGCAACGTCTACTACCTGTCGACCAACGCCAAGGGCTCGAACGTCACCGCGGCTTGGCGCGCCCACCGCCGCGGCGCGCTCTTCGCGAACCCCTGCTTCACGCAGATCCACCCGACCTGCATCCCCGCCTCGGGCGACTACCAGTCCAAGCTCACGCTGATGAGCGAATCGCTGCGCAACGACGGCCGCATCTGGGTGCCCAAGGACCCGAAGGACACCCGCTCGCCGGACCAGATCCCCGAGTCCGACCGCGATTACTACCTGGAGACCAAATACCCGGCCTTCGGCAACCTGGTGCCCCGCGACGTGGCCGCCAGGAACGCCAAGGCCGTGGTGGACGAAGGGAAGGGCGTCGGGCCGCAGAAAAACGGCGTCTACCTCGACTTCTCCGCGGCCATCCAGCGCCTCGGCCGCCGCACCATCGAAGAACGGTACGGCAACCTGTTCGAGATGTACGCGAAGATCACGGGCGAGGACCCGTACGTCGTGCCCATGCGCATCTACCCCGCGCCGCACTACACCATGGGCGGCCTCTGGGTGGACTACGACCTGATGAGCAACATCCCCGGCCTCTTCGTGCTCGGCGAGGCGAACTTCTCGGACCACGGCGCCAACCGTCTCGGCGCGAGCGCGCTGATGCAGGGCCTGGCGGACGGCTACTTCGTGATCCCCTACACGATCGGCGACTATCTCGCCCCCTTCTTGAACCAGGTGGTGAGCACGGACACGGACGCCTTCCGCGCCACCGAGGCCGAGGTCCAGGACCGCATCAACCTGATGATGTCCGTCAACGGCCAGCGCACCGCGGACAGCTTCCACCGCCAGCTCGGCCGCATCGTCTGGGACTACTGCGGCATCGCGCGCACGGCCGAGGGCCTGAAGAAGGCGCTCCAGCTCATCCCCGAGCTGCGCCAGGAGTTCTGGGCCAACCTGAAGCTCGTGGGCGCTCCGGGCGGGATGAACCCGGAGCTGGAGAAGGCCGGGCGGGTCTCGGACTACTTCGAGCTCGCCGAGCTGATGTGCCTGGACGCGCTCGACCGCGAGGAGTCCTGCGGCGGCCACCTGCGCGAGGAGCACCAGACGCCGGACGGCGAGGCGCTGCGCGACGACGACAAGTACATGTACGTGGCGGCCTGGGAGTGGAATGGTCCCGGCCAGGGAGCGACGCTGCACAAGGAGCCGCTGGCGTTCGAAGCCGTGAAGCCGTCTCAGAGGAGCTACAAGTGATGGATCTCACGCTCTACATCTGGCGCCAGCCCGGCCCGGCTGCCGCGGGCAGGATGGTCAAGTACGAGGTCAAGGACGTCAACGAGCACAGCTCCTTCCTGGAGATGCTGGACGTCCTCAACGAGCAGCTCGTGATGCGCGGCGAGGAGCCGGTGGCGTTCGATCACGACTGCCGCGAGGGCATCTGCGGCTCCTGCGGCTTCATGATCAACGGCGAGGCGCACGGTCCGCAGCCGGCGACCACGGTCTGCCAGCTCCACATGCGCCACTTCAAGACCGGCGACGTGCTCCACCTGGAGCCGTGGCGCTCCAAGGCCTTCCCGATCGTGAGAGACCTGATGGTGAACCGCAGCTCCTTCGACCGCATCGTCCAGGCCGGAGGCTTCATCTCGGTCTCGACCGGCAGCGCGCCCGAGGCGAACCTGACGCCGATCCCCAAGCCGATTTCGGACCGCGCCTTCGACGCCGCCCAGTGCATCGGCTGCGGCGCCTGCGTGGCCCAGTGTCCGAACGGCGCCGCGCAGCTCTTCACGTCGGCGAAGGTCTCGCACCTCAACCTGCTCCCCCAGGGCCAGCCCGAGAAGTACGACCGCGCGCTCGCCATGGTGGAAGCCATGGAGCAGGAGGGCTTCGGCTACTGCTCCAACTTCGCCGAATGCGAAGCCGTCTGCCCCAAGGAGATCTCCATCGACTTCATCGCCCGCATGAACCGGGACTACCTCAAGGCCAAGGCCAAGGGCGAGATGAAGGTGCCGGTGGAGGCGTAGGGGCTCGTTACACAGGCATCCAAGCATGTGAGCCCCGAAGGGGCGACGGCATAAAGCCTGGGGCTTCAGCCCAACCTCTTATACACATCTCCCGCGTCTTCTCGCCCCGATGGGGCGACGGCATGTAGCCCCGGGCTTCAGCCCGGGGTAGAGGGGAAGCAAAATATCCTCAAGCCCCGAAGGGGCGACGGCAGAGCCAGGGGCGCAAGCCCCGCGGCGGGTGGAGGGCTCCCGGGCTCGCGCCCGGGGCCTCTGCCGTCACCCGTTCGGGGCTCGCTGCTCCATGGAGGGTCGCCTCCCGCCCGGCTCGGCGAGGGTAACTGGCTTGGTCCGGGTAAGATGCCCTGCATGCGCCGGAAGCTCGCCGCCCCGCTCCTTTTCCTCCTCCTGCCGGCCATCGCCGCGGCGCAGCGGCCCCCTCAACTGATCGTCCAGGCGCCCCCTTCCCTGGCGCGGGCCGCGGAGCGGGTGCGGGCGGTCGAGCCGGAACGGCTCCTGGATGCGATGCGGCTGGTGGGGCTCACGGACCCCGGGCCGCCCATCCAGGTGCTCCTGGGGCCGGAGGGGTCGGACCTCGCGATGGTGCCGCCGTGGGTGTCGGGCTATGCGTTCGGCGAGGAGGGGGTGATCGTGCTCCTGCCCGCCCGGGCCCCCTCCTATCCCGACTCGTCGCTCGAGGACCTCCTGCGGCACGAGGTGGCGCACGTGCTCGTGGCGCGGGCCTCGGGCGGCCGGCCGCTGCCGCGTTGGTTCCACGAAGGGCTCGCCATGATCGCCGGCCTGAGCTGGGGGCTCGACGACCGCTCGCAGCTCACGCTGACTCTCGTCGGGGGCGGCGAGGTGTCGCTCGAGCGGCTCGAGCAGGAGTTCCGGGGCGGGCAGGGGAACGTGCGGGGGGCCTACGCCATGGCCGGCGCCTTCGCCAACGACCTGCTGCGGCGGTACGGCGACGACACGGCCGCGCGCATCCTGGCCGGGGTGTCGCGCGGGCTCTCCTTCGAAGATGCGTTCCGCAGCGCCACGGGAGCGTCGCTCGCGGAGGCCGAGCGCGCCTTCTGGCGGCGCCAGACCCTCTGGTACCGCTGGGTGCCGCTCCTGACCAGCTCGGTCACGCTCTGGCTGCTGGTCACGCTGCTCGCGATCTGGGCCATGGGCAAGCGGCGGGCCCGGGATGCGGCCCTGCGCCGGACCTGGGAGGACGAGGAGGCGC
>JBJMGZ010000314.1:0-5360 GCA_045807605.1 Thermoanaerobaculia bacterium
AGGACCGTGGCCGGGAGGACCAGGTGGCGCAGCAGGTCCAGCAAGCGCTCGCCGAACCCCATCTCCTCGGCCCCCACGGAGTACAGGTGGCCGGCGGGGAGGATCGGCCAGACGAGCGAGAAGAGGAGGATCGCCATCAGGCCGAGCCAGAAGCCCGGCTGCGAGTAGAGCAGGAGGGAGACGATGCGGATCGCGTGGTCCGCGGCCGAGCCGGGCCGCCGCGCCGCCGCGACGCCGAAGACGAGTCCGACCGCCTGCTCCACCAGGAGGGCCGCTGCGCCCAGGATCAGCGTGGCCGGCACCGCGTCGAGGACGACCCTCTTCACCGGCCGCTGTTGCGAGAAGGAGATCCCCCAGTTGCCTTGCGCCACGGCGGTGAGCCAGCGGGCGTACTGCACGGGCAGCGGGCGGTCGAGCCCATAGATCCGCCGCAGGTTCTCCCGTTGCTCGACGGAGACGCGCTGGTCCTCGAGGATCACCGTGGCCGGCGAGCCCGGCGCCAGGTGCAAGAGGAAGAAGGTCGCGGTGAGGACGAGATAGAGCAGGAGGAGCGAGGCGGCGAACCGCCGCAGGAGGAAGCGGATCACTTGGCGGCGGCGCCCGCCCGCCGCCGGGGATCAACTTCAGCGGGCCGCATCCTCGACCCACCAGTCCTCCAGGTTGAAAAGCGAGAAGAGGACGTTCGGCCGCGCGTCGTGGACCCGGCGGTTGATCGCGCTCAGCCGCTGCGACTCCCAGAGGAGCGTCACCGGCTGGTCGCGGTGCAGGATCTGCTGGATGCGGTCGAAGATCGGCTTGGCATCCTGGATCTGCGGCTTCGCCATCGCTTCGGCCATCAGCCGGTCGACCTCCGGGTTCTTGTAGGCGCCGAAGTTCCCCTCCTTCGTCCGATCGCTGCCGAACTGGGCCGTCAGGTCCATGCTCGTGTCCATCGTGAAGCCGAAGATCATGGCGTCGAACGTGCCCGAGGTGGCATCTTTGACCAGGCTGTTGAACTCCACCACCCGGGGCTCCACCCGGATGCCCACCTGCTTGAGCTGCTCCTGGATCATGACAACGGCGTCGTTGCGCTGCTGATTGCCGGCATTGCTCAGGAGCACGAAGGAGAAAGGCTTGCCACCCTTGTCGAGGACGCCGTCGCCGTTCGAGTCCTTCCAGCCCTTGGATTCCAGGATGCGGCGCGACTCCTGCGGATCGTAGGGCAGGGGGCCAAGGCTGCGGTCGAACGCCCAGACGCTCTGCACGATCGGGGAGACCGCGACCCGCCCGGTGCCGCTGGGGAAGAGCGTGTCCACGATCGTCTGGCGGTCGATGCCCAGGGTCAGGGCGCGGCGCACGTCGACGTCCGCGAACAGCGGGTTGCGCTCGTTCCAGGCGACGAAGACGTAGAGCCGGAACCAGTAGGGGATGAGCCGCAGGCGGGGGTCTTCCTGGATGCGCTTCATGTCCGCCGGCTGGACCTGCGGGACGAAGTCGATCTCGCCGCTCAAGAGCTGGGTGATCAGGCTGGCCGCGTCGGCCACGTTGCGGATCACCACCTTGTCCAGGTAGGGCCGGTCCTTCTCGAAGTAGCGCGGGTTGCGCACCAGGACCACCTGCTGCTGGGGGTCCCAGCTGGAGACGTTGAACGGGCCGCTGACCACCAGGTGCTGGCGGAACCAGTCGGCGTTGTCGCGCCACTGCGGGAAGGGCAGCTTCCCCCAGACGTGGCTGGGGAGGATGCCCCCCTCGTTCACGTCCTGGAGCTGCTTGGCGTAGACCTTGGCGAAGTGGAAGCGCGCGGTCTTCGGGTTCACGACCTCGACGTCGGTGATGTGCTCCTTCATGTAGGCCGAGTCCCAGGCGACGTCGGGATGGGTCTGGGCCTGCCAGGTGAAGCGCACGTCGTCGGCGGTGATGGGCACGCCGTCGCTCCAGACCGCGTCCTCGCGCAGGTGGAACGTGAGGGTCCTGCGGTCCGGGGACCATTCATAGGCGCGGGCGAGGAGAGGCCGGAAGGTCGGCGGGTGCTCCTCGAAATCGGGCTGCTCGAGCAGGAGCTGGACGAAGAGCTGGCGGACCAGCTCGGTGGTGATCGCCGTGCCCTGGGTGATCAGCTCGTTGACGCCGGTGGGCGCGGCGCTCCAGCCGACGACGACCGTGCCGCCGCGCTGCGGCCCCAGGGCGCTCGCGGGTCTGGGAGCGGGCGTGGCGGCGTCATCCTCGCCGCCGCGATGGCCGCCATTGCAGCCATTGCAGGCGGCCATGAGGCACAGGACCAAAACAACGGCGAAGAGCGGTCGAGCCGATCGGGATCGCATGTTTTCGGGGCCTCCTGGAAAGGCGCGGCCATCGTACTGCGACTCCCGGCGAGGGTCAAACCGGGGGTGTATCCTTTTGGAGTATGGAACGGGTCTCCAACGCGCTGCCGCGCCGGCTCTTCATCGCGTCCGTGGTCTTCGGGCTGTTCGTCCTCTTCGACATCGCTCTGTTCGGCTGGCTGATCTTCCGTTCGCTCTCGCAGCGCGAGATCGAGCGCGTCCTGCTGGAGACGCGGGCGGAGGCCGAGACGCTGGCCCGGCAGCTCGCCCGCCGGCCCGAGGAGCAGGGCGGCCGGGACCTCTACACGGCCATGGCCGTGGAGCGCGAGACCCAGGCCTACATCGACTCCAACCTGCGCGAGCGGGAGATCGTGCGCGACGTCAAGATCCTGGACAACAACGGCGTGCTCGTCTTCGAGATGCACAGCAAGGCCACGCCGCCGGTGGCGCCGGAGGGCCAGACCCCGCCGGCCGGCTCGCCGGAGCTGCAGCTCGGGGATACGGAGCTCCCCGTCGAGCTGCGGGAAAAGGAGTTCGCGACCACCTACCAGGTGCCGGACATCCAGGTGCCCATCGGCCAGTTCGGCATGCTCCAGATCGGCATCAGCCCGGTGGAGCTGTCGCAGCGCATCGAGGTGCTGCGGCAGGATCTGGTCCGCCAGGCTGCCTGGATCGGCGTGTTTTCGATCGCGCTCCTGCTGACGGCGTACGGCGCGGTCTGGCTGCTCGTGCAGCGCTCGCGGCGGCTGGAGCTGCAGGCCGTGGAGGCCGAGCGCATGGCCTACATCGGCACCCTGGCCTCGGGGCTGGCGCACGAGATCCGCAACCCGCTCAACTCGCTCAACCTCAACATGCAGATGCTGGAGGAGGAGATGGTGGAGGGGGGCCCGGCAGTATCGCCGGCATCCGGAAAACGGCTGCTGGCGATCACCCGTTCGGAGATCAGCCGGCTGGAGCGGCTGGTGAGCGACTTCCTGGCCTACGCCAAGCCGCGGCCCCTGGAGATGGAGGAGATGCCGGCCGTGCGGCCGCTCGAGCGGGTGCGCGAGCTGCTCGCCGGCGAGATCCAGAAGCGGGGAGCGCGGGTGGAGGTCGAGGACCGCAGCGGCGGCGCGCGGGTGCGGGTCGATCCCGCGCAGATCGGCCAGCTCCTGCTCAACCTGGCCCGCAACGCGATGGACGCCGCGGAGGAGGCGGGGCGCAAGCCGGTGCTGGAGCTCTCGGTCCTGCGTCACGGCGCGTCCGTCGCCCTGGTGGTCCGCGACAACGGCGTGGGCATCCCGCCCGAGGAGCGGGAGCGCGTGTTCGAGCTCTTCTACTCCACCCGCAAGGGCGGCACCGGCCTCGGCCTCGCCATCGTCGACCGGATCGCCCGCGCCCACGGCGGGCGAGTCAGGCTGGAGAGCGCGGTGGGAGAGGGTACGTCGGTGACGGTCGAGCTGCCGGTGGTGGCCACGCCGGAGCCGTCGCCCCGGGCGGCGGTCGAAAGCCCGGCCTGAAAAAGACCCCCTCCCCAACCCTCCCCCGCTTCGCGGGAGAGGGGGTTCCCCCGCCCACCCACGGAATCTTCAGAACCGAGACAGAGTGAAATCCGACCCCCTCTCCCCCGCGCAGGCGGGGGAGAAAGGGCCGGCCGAAGGCCGGTGAGAGAGGGGGGATGGGATCAACTGGGATGGGATCAGCTGATCTCGATCCGCCGCGGCTTGGCCTGCTCGGCCTTGGGGACGGTGATCGTCAGGATGCCGTTCTCGAAGGCCGCCAGGACCTTCTCCGCGTCCACCTGCGTGGGCAGCGTGAACGTCCGGGTGAAGGTGCCGTAGGTGCGCTCGACCCGGTGGTAGTTCTCCTTCTTCGCATCCTTCTCGAACTTCCGCTCGCCGCTCACCCGCAGCACGTTGTTCTCCAGCGTGATGTGGATGTCCTCCTTGGTCATGCCGGGCAGCTCGGCGTGGAAGAGATAGGCGTCCGCGTTCTCCTGGATGTCGACCGGGGGCACCCAGGCGCGGGTCTCCTCGCCCTGGGCCTCGCCGTTGAAGAACGAGTCGAACAGGCGGTAGAACGGCTCGCGGGTGGTCAGGTAGGCGGTGGTGGGATTCCAGCGGGTGACATTGTTCATCATGGCTTGTTCCTCCTTCTCCTATGTCTGTCAGGCCCCTGACGGGGGCCGTCGGGTGTCTCCATCCGATGGATATGATGTACCAAAGCTTAGATCCTGTCAAGCCCCTTCCGAAAAAATCTTAGCCGATTGGATTGAGATCCTAGGATCTTAGTAGATCGATATCAGATCTATCGTTGCGATAGAATCGGCGCCATGATCAGAGCGCGGCGGATCGGAGTGCTGACGGGGGGCGGCGACGCGCCGGGGCTCAACGCCGTGCTCCGGGCGGTCGTGCGCACGGCCGAGAGGGTCTACGGCGCCGAGGTCATCGGCGTCCTGGACGGCTTCAAGGGGCTGCTCGACGGCCGCTTCCGCCATCTCGGCGGGCAGGACGTCCGCGAGCTGATCCGGATGGGGGGCACCGTGCTCGGGACCACGAACCGGGACAACCCGTTCGCCTGCCCGGGTGATGAAGGCGGCCCCGTCGACCGCTCGGAGGAGGTGCTGGAAAACGCCCGCAAGGCCGGGCTCGACGCCCTGATCATCGTCGGCGGCGACGGCACGCTGCGCATCGCCTCGGAGCTGGGGCGCCGGGGGCTGAACGTCGTCGGCGTGCCCAAGACCATCGACAACGACCTCGCCTCGACCGACTACACGTTCGGCTTCTGGACGGCGATCGACACCGCGACCGAGGCGCTCGACCGGCTGCGGGACACGGCCGAGAGCCACCACCGGGTGATGCTCCTGGAGGTCATGGGCCGGCACGCGGGCTGGATCGCGCTGCACGCGGGCATGGCCGGAGCGGCGGACGTGATCCTGATCCCCGAGATCCCGTACGTTCCGCGCTCCGTGGCGGAGACGGTGGTGCGCTGCCAGGAGCGGGGGAGGGCGTCGACGCTGCTGGTGGTCGCGGAGGGGGCGATGTCCCGCGGCGGCGAGATGGCGGTGGTGGCGGTGGATCC
>JBJMGZ010000315.1:0-2517 GCA_045807605.1 Thermoanaerobaculia bacterium
ACTGCGATCCCTCTCATCCCATCGCCTGGCAGTGGCAGATGCGGCGCCGGACCTGGGATTCCTTCCGGCGGCGCGTCCTTCCCAGGCTCGGTCCGAAGATCCTCGACCTCGGCGCCGGCGTCGGCTGGCTCAGCCACCGGCTGGCGGAGCTCGGCTACCAGCCCTGCGCGGTCGACGTGAGTGTGGACGACCGCGACGGCCTCGCGGCGGCCCGGCACTATTTCCTCCATCATGCTCCTCCGTGGCCGCGCCTCCAGGCTGAGCTCGACCGCCTGCCTCTCGCGGACGGCCAGGCCGATGCCGCCGTCTTCAACGCCAGCTTCCACTACAGCTCCGACTACGCCACGACCCTCCGCGAAGCGCTGCGCGTGCTCCGCCCCGGCGGCAGCGTGGTCATCCTGGAGTCTCCGATCTACGGCAAGGAAGCGAGCGGGCGGCGCATGGTGGACGAGCGGCACGCCGACTTCGAGCGCCGCTTCGGCACCCGCTCGGACGCGCTGCCCAGCATCGAATACCTCACCTGGGAGCGCCTCGACTACCTGGCCCGCGAGCTCGACCTCCGCTGGCAGCGGTTCCCCACCTGGTACGGTTGGCGCTGGGCGCTGCGGCCCTGGGTGGCCCGCCTGAAGCGCAAGCGCGAGCCGAGCCGCTTCGTCATCCTGGTGGGCTGCCGAACGTGTTGCAGTTGTCCACGTTGCCGGTCTGGAGGCCGGTGTTGAACCATTCGGCGCGCATCTCTGCGGAGCCGTGGGTCCAGGTCTCGGGATTGACCTCGCCGCCGACCTGGCTCTGGACGCGGTCGTCGCCCACGGCGGCGGCGGCATTGAGGGCCTCGTCGGCGTCGCCCGGCTCCAGGGCGGGCTCGTCGGCTCCGCGCAGGCTCGGGTCCATCGAGTGCGCCCAGATGCCCGCGAAGCAATCGGCCTGGAGCTCCAACTGCACGGACAGCTCGTTGGTCCGGCCGGGATTCTGCCCCTGCGCGCGGCGGACCTGGTCGTCCAGGCCCAGCAGGTTCTGCACGTGATGGCCGAGCTCGTGGGCGATCACATAGGCCTGGGCGAAGTCGCCCGGGGCGCCGAAGCGCTCGCGCAGCTCGTTGTAGAAACCGAGATCGATGTAGACCTTCTCATCGGCGGGACAGTAGAACGGCCCCATGGCGGTCTCGGCAAAGCCGCAGCCCGAGCGCACGGCATCGGTGAACAGGACCAGCTTCGCCCTGCGGTAGGGCTGGCCGGACTCGGCGAAGATCTTTTCCCAGGTCTGCTGGGCGTCGTCCAGGACGGTCGAGACGAACTGGATCTGCTTCTCCTCCTCCTGCGAGGTCGGCACGGGAGCCGACTCCTGCCCCGGAGGAGCCGAGCCGTCGCCGCCCACCAGGGAGAAGAAATCCGTCTTGAAGATGAAGCTGAGGAGGCCGAGGATCAGGACGCCCCCGATTCCCAGCTTCGCGGCGCCTCCGCCCCGCGTTCCCCTCCGGTCTTCCAGGTCGGCGCTGCGGCCTTTCGGTGTCCATCGCATGATTTGCCTCCTCCCGAAATCGATCCTACCAGGGGCGGCTTGCACGTCGGGTGCCCGGACGGAAGCCGGAATTCAGCCTCATCGCAAGCATCGGCCTCTGCGGCGCACGCGCCTCCGGTCTACGGCTCCTCCTCCGCAACCGTGTACAGCGAACTGCCGCGACTTCGGCCTTTCCGGCTTTGTCGATAGCCGAAGCTGCCGCGACATAACCTATCGACGCCGCGATGTACCTCTATCCCCGTCCCCATCCTCTATCATCGCGGCGCCGAAGCCGCTGAGCGCCGCGATGTTGGCATAATACGCCGCGAACTTCGGGTCCGTTGCCGCGAAGTTGGGCTTGGCCGGCTCTCTGTCGAGCTGCGCCTGCTCGGTCGATCTCTTCTTTGCCTTGATCGAGGACCATTCTGCCGCGATCTTCTTGTCAGGCGCCGCGATGTAGGTCCATGTCGTGTCATTTCCCATTCAAGGCGCCGCGATGTTCGTGAGCTCTGTCTCGGCTTTCGTCTCGGGTCATCGGCGGATAGATTGTGGCGCCGCGAATTTGTCTTATGTCGCGGCGTCTCCGGCCATCTTCGCGGCGCCGGACCTCGTCTCTCAGGTCTGATTGCCTTGGGCGAAGAGGGGAAAGGTCTTCGGTGACCCCTGGCAGATCAAGATCGCGGCGTGGAAGCTTGACGTCGCGGCGGTTCTGGTCTGCGTTGCCGCAATTCTGGGTTCCGGCGAGAGGGCAAAGGGGAACAACGCGGCATCCCAGGCGTTGCTGAAGAGCCCTTCATCCCCGCTCTCCGCTCCTCCGCGTCTGCTCCAGGGACGTCACCGTCTCCCGGATCAGCCCGAGCGTGACGCTCTCGGCCTCCGCGGCCCGGCGAGCAGCCTTCTGTCGCTCGGGTAGATCCCCGAGTCACTCGGGTACATCCCCGAGTCACTCGGGTAGATCCCCGAGTCGCTCGGGTGCATCCCCGAGTCGCGCGGGTAGATCCCCGAGTCGCGCGGGTCGAT